>CAZEYJ010000168.1:0-13221 GCA_964516795.1 uncultured bacterium | reverse complement strand
CTAGCGCTCTGCAACAAAAGCTTTTGGTATAATTTTTAACGTGAAATCTCTTACGATCGCTCAACCCGGGGGCTTTGACGCAAGAATACCTGCAAAAACTTTTGCTACAAAGTACTAGATTAGAACTTTCCTCCAACACCCCCTCCAACGATGAAAGCGCTGAAATTGCCGTCTAAAGTGCGAAAGGCTGCCTTCATCTTTCCAAAGGGAGTATAGTAGTAATCAGCAAAGAGATCGATAAAAAAACATCTGTGGAAGGTGATATGAAACCCCGTTTTACTCCTTACCCCAAACGCTTCTCGGCTGATATGGGTTGTTTTAAGACCGTTGTAATTTTTAAGCCATAAAAGACTAAATGCCGGTCCTGCCCCTAAATAAAAGTCAAAAACACTAGAAATCCGAGCCTCATAGTTTAGCCCCAAGCTGAATGGGACCAAATTAAGTCTGCTAAAATCTTTTGAGTGATGCGAATCTCCGACCTTATTTGTCCAACTCGCGTTCCCCCATAAAACAAGACGATTTTTTTCCTTCCGGATATTCGTCAAACAGCAAGAACCTTCCAGTTCTAAGGTCGGTAAAGCCGTTCCGTAAATTTTAGTCAGCCCATCCTTCAAAGGAAGAAAAGCAGCTCCACGGAATTCCAGCGTCCAGCGCGTATTATGCCTCCCTTGAGCAGTCCGAGGCTGGCTAGAACTTACCGGTTCCGTTGCTTTATTTGATTCCTGAGGCGCCGGTTCAGAAGATGAAGATTCAGAAGTTGACGGAGTAATGGGATAAAAACCATAGGAGAGGAGAGGAACCGGAGCAACGCTAAATAGAAAAACAATCTGAGGGACAATGAAAAAAACAGCGCGGAACAATTTACCTTTAAAAGTTTTCATTTCGTTATCCCCAGGTTGGCTTAATATATATCTTTACAGAATCAAAAAACACTTTTTGCGTCAATCAAAAATTAAGAACAAAATCCTTTGGAAATAAATAGAGAAGCTGCTAAGAGTCTGTCGTTGAAATCAGGTTTCGTCGACAAACTCTAAAAGCTTACGCAAAAATAGAAGGAACTGCCTGTGAATTCAATTTCTAAAAAACTGTTAAAGATCCTCGCCGCATTTTTTTTCCTAAGCCTATCCACCAAAAGTCTTGCAGAGAACAGAAATGTTCTGATCACAGGAGGCGCCGGCTACATCGGCAGCCAGACCTGCAAAGCCCTTTTTGAGGCAGGATACACGCCGATCTCCTATGACAATTTAAGCAATGGCCACAAAGAACTGGTCAAATGGGGCCCTTTAGAAATCGGCGATATTGCAGATAGAGAGGCGCTTCGGGCCGCCATTTCCAAGTATCATCCCATTGCCGTCATCCATTTTGCAGCGCTTAAATCTGTTGAGGATTCGATCAAAGACCCTGCCTCCTATTATTTCAACAACCTCTATGGGACTCTGGTCCTTCTCGATACTTTAAAGGACAATGGAATTGACAAGATCATTTTTTCCAGCACTGCCGCCGTTTACGGGATCCCCGAAACCCATCTGGTCACCGAGTCCAACCTGGTACAACCTATCAACCCTTACGGCCACACCAAAGCAATGACGGAACAAATCCTAAAAGACTTTGAAAAAGCGTATGGCCTTCGCTTTATCTCTCTTCGCTATTTCAATGCAGCAGGAGCTGATCCCGGGCAGGAAATTGGAGAATTGGGCGCTTACCCCAAGAACTTGATCCCGTACGCACTGCGCATTCTGGCAAAGGCAGATGGTCGTCTAGCTATATTTGGAACAGATTTCGATACCCCGGACGGAACAGCCGTTCGCGATTATATCCATGTCGCCGATCTGGCCGATGCCCATGTCAAGGCACTGGAACATCTCCAAAGCGGCAAGCCAAGCATGATCTTGAACTTAGGCACAGGTAAAGGGTTTTCTGTTCGGGAAGTGGTCGAAACAGCAGAGCGGGTCTTGCAGCGCCCTCTGCAAACAGTCCTCGCGCCCCGAAGAGAAGGGGATCCTCCCTGCATTGTCGCAGATGCCTCAAAAGCGCAAGAGCTGCTCAACTGGAGGCCGCGATATTCTGATCTTCAAACGATCATTGCTACAGAATGGCAATGGCTTTGCAAATCAAATCAAACTACCTACGAAGAAAACCTAGCCTCTCGCTGAACCGATCCTCGTAACACAACTTGTCCCCTATCTTGACCGAGACTTTAAGCAAAATACACGAGGCACAAAATTCGCGACGAAGCCAAGGCCACGACCTTGGCTTCCTCACGAATCTTGCATTTTGTCCATCTCGCTATCGCGTCTAAGGGAGGTTAGGGGACAAGTTGGGTTATTAGAATAGGTTTTTGCGTCAAGCAGGACGCCGGCAATTAGAAAGCCTTGCCGTCAACCCTGATTGCTTTCGCACGCTCTTCTTGAGCATCATCTCAATCGTCTCTAACTGAGCATAGACTTTAAGCGTCTTGCGAGCGCGAGTAACCCCTGTATAAAAAATCTCCCTTCCGAACCGCTCCGCACCCTCAGGGGCCAATAATGCAACCGCCTCGTATTCGCTCCCTTGGCTTTTATGCACAGACATACAGTAAGCATACTCAAAAGCAGGCAGGGCAAGCCCTGCTATCGCTTCCCTTCCTTTAAAAATGGCATAATCTTCTTTCCCCATTCTCAACAGCCTGTTTTCAGAAGAGACTTTTTTGAGCAAAATGCCCGTATCTCCATTATAAAGCTCAAGAGCATAATCATTCTTGGCGATCATGATAGGAATAGCCCACCACCCATCTGCCGGGAGCTGAGAATAAAAGGACTCAAGGATCAGCCGATTGATCGCCTCAACGCCAAAGAGTCCTTTTCGCAGACAAGACAAGATCTGAAATTGGCCGATTTTCTCTAGCAGCTCCTTGGAGTCGGGAGGTGAGGGAAAAAAGAAGGGGGAGGAAGCTTGAACTTGACGCACTAAGCCGGACAACAGCGCCTCTTTTTCTGAGATCAAAAATCTAGGGAGCTGCCGGACCACCTCAGAAACCTTCCCCTGGCTGATCGCTTCTGCAAAGGCTGTAAGGTCAGGATTTTCGACGCGGCGCGATTGCTTTAAAACTGTCGAGGAACAGCCCGCCTCGATCAAATCGGCAAAAAAACAACCTGATTCAACTGCCGGAAGCTGATCTTTATCTCCTATCAAGACAAGACGGGTCCCTGAAGGAATTGCGGAGAGAAGCAAAGCGCTCATTTTAGCATCGATCATCGAACATTCATCAACAATGATCAGATCGGCAAACAAGACAACGCCTGTTCTCTGGCTCCCATCTTCGCGCAGCTGAAGAAGCGCATGAAGGGTCCCCGACCGCAGAATTTGACGCGTCTCTTCTTCCAGTAACCCAAGTTGGGTTAATACAGAAGCGATCTGCTTTTCTAAATGGGTCACCGCTTTTCCTGTAGGAGCTGCCAAAATCACTCTGAACTGTTTTCTCTGTTCGGAGGACAGCCGCTTCAAAAAGGCTTTGACCAAATGCCCAGCCGTAAATGTTTTTCCCGTTCCGGGCCCCCCCGTGATCAAAGACACGGGGCATCTCAATCCCTGTTCTACCGCTTTTCTCTGCTCAAGATTTAAAATGAACTGCTCTTGTTCCAACTCGATGGCCGGTTCAGCAACTCCTTCAGAAAGGCGTAAATAATGCTGTAGGAATTGAGCCTCAAAAACCCAGCTTCTTTGAAAATAAAATCGATTGCCATGGCAGCAAATAGGTTTTAATGGGATCAATTCATCCTCTGCCATAGTTTGGCACAGCTTTTCAGGAAGATTCTTCTGCCCTTGCAAAGCAAGCTCTCGAAGTTGCAGAAATAAACTCTCTTCCTGGTCCGGCTGACCTGAGAAGTCGCTGCACACATGCCCATGCCGATGATTTGCCATCATCAAAGCGAGCAAAGCAGCGACATCTTCTCGCCGGGAATCCGTTTGCGCTAACATCCTCTGAGCAAAAAAAAGATCGATCAGATCTAAAAGCTCCCGCTCAACACATCCTTGAAGAAATGGCCAGTCCATGCACCCTCCATAGAGTCTGCCGAAACCTGAATTCAACGGCAGACTCTTAAATCGTAAACCGCTTTTCCGCGGACAAAAACGTAAAAAACCCCTCCGAAACATTGAGAGAAAGGGCGTTTGTCAAACAGCTTGACATAGCGCTTGAGAGCTTCAGTGTAAATCGACGCTTGAAGAAAATAATCGTGCTGCTCCATTGAGCTAGACAAGTTTTGCACGGAATAGTCTTCAATCGAAGGGCCCAAATAATTAGTCTTCCAATCGAGCAAATAATACTTGCCCCCCCATTCGAAGACCAAGTCGGCAAAACCTTTCATGAATCCTTTTTCATAAGGAAATAAAAATTCCATCTCCTGCAGCATCTGAGAAGGAGGGATTTGGCTTAATGAAAATCCTTTGAGAGGGAGGTGGAGGAGGTCCCAAATATTTTCAAAAAGGACATTTTTCCATGGCTCCAATTCCGTATAAACTGTTTGTTTTTCTATCAAATCCACAATTCTTTTTGGCTGCGGAAAAAAATGTAGTCCATTTTGAAACACTTTTTCCATGATCGAATGAAAAATCAATCCGGTTTGCGCACCCGCAGGCATATTGAACGCCGTCGGGGCCTTCCGGGCGATCTGAGCGTCTTCCACTAACCCACCTTGGCCCCTACTTTCATCGTAGGAGCCTAGTTGGGTTGCAAGGTCGCCTTCCACTTTTTTCGCAAGAGAGCTATAAGAAACAATCGGCTGGATTGGAAAAGAGGGAAGGCTCTGCGTTGGAGGGATTAACACAACCGGAGCTGTTTTCTCTAATAATCCAACTTTCTGAAGATTGGCATAATCTGATAACTGGACCTTCGAGAGAAAAAGGGGGGCTGCTTCTCGAATTTTATTGAGATATGCTTCGACATGCTCGAAATCAAAGGAAGGGAGGCCTGCAGCCATAAAATACAATTCGATCGGTGAAGGTCGGACGCCGCTTTTTTTAAGGTCGAAAGCAAGGGGAATATAAACCCGTTTTTTTGCGCGCGTCAGTGCGACGTAAAGCTGCCGCAATTGTTCCGCCTCGCTCTCTTTCTGAGAAGCGCTGCAAGCGGGATCGCTTTCTTCCAGAGGAACGATCCGGCCCCCTTGCTCATCTCTAATCACAATCTCATTTTGGACAGGAGGGGATGAGGCCACACCAAGAGCAAACACAACATCGAACTCAAGCCCCTTGCTCATATGCATTGTAAGAATTTGAACGGCATCTTCTTCCGCATAGGAGCGCCGTTTAAGCTGCCCCTCCTCTTCAGCAGAGGACAAGCGCAACTCATTGAACAACTCAAGCCATTGCTCCTTTGACAGCCGCTTGTTCCACACTTTCTCAGTGATCATCTCAACTAGTTGCTGCAAATCACAATAAAGATCCAAACTGCCCTGGGAAAGAAGATCCTCTGCCACGCTGAGATCTCCGCTCCATCGAAATGACAGGAATTCGTGGAAGACCGGAGCGAAACCTTTTTGGAACATGAGATCGTGAAGAAGAAGCATTTTTTCTTTTGCCTCCCTTAAGAAAGGGCTTTCCAAATGCCCTTGAAGTTTTCGGCAATCCCAGCCGATCAAAGGACCTCCCAGCACTTTTTTAAGCCGGCTGATATCGGAAGGAAAGCAGATCGCTTCGACCAGTTCCTGCAGAGCAAAAAAGGCATCCGATTCATTTAAACAAGCGCTTCGCCTGACCACTGCTGGAATTTGAGCCTCTTTTAAAAACTCCCATAACCTCTGCGCTTGATACCGGTCTTTCACCAAAACGGCAAATTGGTTCCAGGACCCTCCCTGTTTTTGCTCATGAATTTCTTGGGCGATGTAAGGGAAAAAAGCGTGCTGCTCCATAGCATCAGAGGGCCACCGGCTTTCCTTTCTCGACCTTGAAGCCTCTGCAGCAAAAAAATAGACCCCTTCCCCTTGGCAGCAAGGCGCCGCTTCTTTTCCGGGGCGAACAGGAAGGACATCTAGAGAAATACCTAGATGGGGCAGGCTCATCCACCCTCTGATCTGCTCCGCAGTGAACAAACGGTTCAATGCAGAGACCAAAGCAGGCATTGAACGGTAATTGGTGTCCAAATATTTGCGGCTCTTTTCTCCTAAACACTCTGCAGCTTTTAAATACGTATAGAGATCGGCATTCCGAAAAGCGTAAATAGATTGCTTAGGGTCTCCGACCAAGCATAACGAACGCATATGGCCGACAAACAAGGTTTGAAAAATATCCCATTGAAACGGATCGGTATCTTGGAACTCGTCAATGATCGCCGCTTGATACCGCCCCCGAACCTTTTCAACAAATGCCGGCCTTTGTAGACTTTGATGCATCTGCTGGAGCAAGTCATCAGGAGAAACCAGCTCGCTGCTCCTGAGCTTGAGCTTGCTCTCCTGCCGGCATTTGCGCGCAAGCCCTAAAAAGATCTGTCTCGGGTTCCTTGCTTGCCGGATAATAGGACCAAGCTGTCTATGGATCATTTCGAAAAGGGAAGGGTAATGTAAAACAGCTTGACCGTCGAAGACTTTTGTCCTGGCTTTTCTATTCGATGCCTCCATCTTATCGAGAAAAAAGTCTTTTTCCCTCACAAGCTGATCAAACTCATCTGCAGAGCAGGCTTTCCTCTCCAACATATGGCTCAGCTTCTCGATCTGAGATACAAACCGGGAATTGCCCATCTGTTTATAACCTGAAGACAGCCACGTTAAATCAGCTTGGACCTCTTCCCCTCGCACGTTAGGAAATGTTTTCAAAGCATCGGCCCAGCGCTGAAAAGAATCGGCAAAACTGGGAAATGGAGCAATGTCCTTCTCTTGGCAGACCAAATTGGCCAACCGTTTTTTTAAACGCTCTGGATTCCTTTCAAAATAGCGCCAAAGCTGGGCCACTTGCCCCGAACTTAAATGTTCCTGGTCGCCAAGTAAAAAAGAATGGACCGCTTCGTTGATCAGGCCCACATGCTGCTGCTCATCAGGATCGCTCATCTTAAATGCAGCCCCGCCTTCAAAGCCGAATTCGCTCAAAGCACGGAAGCAGAAGCCATGAATCGTAAAAATTTGGGCTGAATCAAAACAGGCCAAGGCCTCTTCTAACAAACGGATCCCTTTAACAACTTTTTCATCCCCCTGCTCCATGATCGCTTTTAAATAATCGTGCTGGGGATCTCCCGATCGCAGCTGGGATAAGGCCAGGATCACATTGCGGCGTATCCTCCCTCTAAGCTCTCGCGTTGCCGCCCGAGTAAATGTCATGACAAGAATTTGATCAAGGGCAAGAGGGGCATTCGATTCAAGCAGCAAGCGGACAACCAAATGCTCAATGGCAAACGTCTTCCCCGTTCCGGCAGAGGCTTCAAGAAAATGCGTGGCAAAAGGATCTAGATCCCGGTTAAGGACATCGAATCGCGATAAAAGGGGAGCCTCTGCCAACTTGGCAGCACCCTGCAGAGGAGCATCTTGTCTTTCTGTTTCTAGGTTAAACTGTCTCATCAAGAACCTCCTCGCTCCACGCTTCAAGCATAGGCCGATAGAGCTTTCTTGCGCGAGCCGACCACTTGTCAAAGATCTCCTCGGCATCGGGAAGCCCTTTGCGCCGTTTGAGCCATTGCAGATAGGGATTTTCAATACTTGGGCGATTCAATGATTGATCCATCGCCTTTTCTAATTCGGCCGGCGATTGAGCGACTAGGCTCGGCACCCAATCCGGAACAAGCAACGGGATCTCTTGCAACGATTGGTAATAATAAACAAGATACGCTTGGATCAATCCCGTCCAATCAGAAAACTGCCCCTCTCTGACTTTTCCAGACTTAGTCAATAAGACTCGGCGGGGACATTCAAAGGGAAGGTCCTTCAAACATCCTAAGACCAGCAGCTGAGGCCATAATTTGACCCAATCTCTCAGCTTGTCTTCTCCATGAAAGAGGATTCCGCACGGGGTCAACTGCTCGATCACTCCCTCAAGATGGACGATCGATCCATCCACCATCGGGACCGCTAAGGCGGGAAGGATCCAACGATCTTCAGACTGTAAAAAAGGACGGGGGCACAACGCAGAGAGCTCAACAGAAACAATCTGACTGGAATCCACTTGAAAATCCCTTAAATGATCCCTAAAATCCCCCACCTCTTCTTCGAGCGCGTGGATCGCTGCATCCCCAAACACTCCGACAGGAAGCTTTCCTTCCGCCTTCCAAATCCCGGCAAATTCTTGGATCGATCTTTTCGCAGCTTTTTTCCGCAGCAAGCTTCTAGACAGCGGGGACAAAATAAAGTCTTTATTCTCATCTTCTTCACTCCGCATGTACATGCGCAACACCCGTTGAAAATAAAAGCGGATCGGGTCTTTGGCCAAATCGCAAAGGGCTTTTATCTCGACGACCTTAAGTTGTTCCGGACCAATGCACGGCTCCGCTATAAAAGGAACAAGTTCCCGCCGCTTCCCATAATAAGAACTTGCATTGCGATAATTTTTCTGAGAAAAACTTTTAATTAGCGGGTTCTCTGAAAAATAACGGCTGTCAAACGCCAAAGCAGGATGGTGGAAAGAAACTAAATGGGAGGGGACATAATGGTCCAATAGCTCTTGAATAAGCAAAGAAGGCGATTGCTCCTTATTATCCTGAGGATCGACCCGCTGATAGCTGAAAACCAAACATTTCTTTGCCAAAAAGAGCGCCTCTAAAAACAGATAGCGGTCCTCATCCCCCTTTTTGGGAATAGCCTTAGCAGCCTGATGCTGCCTCATTGCACACAAAGAAGTTGCCGGTTCGCTTCGAGGGAAACTTCCCTCGTCCATCCCTAAGATCCAAATGACCTGAGCACTTGTGATATTTCCGCTGGCAAGCGGTCTAAAAGCCACTTTTTGCGCATTGTGAACAGATAATGTAGCGAATTGTCTATCGGCTAAGGCCTCGACTGCGCGGACCAATGTTGCAACGGAAAGAAGATCTCCCTCCTCTGATGGAAAATAAGAACGCAACTTGGCAATCTCAATGAGAATTGCCTCCTGTCCCTCTTCCATTTTAAAATAATTCGGTATCAATGCATGCAGATAGTCCAACCAGCCCTGAACGCTTTTCTTTTGACCGCTCCAAATAGGCTTCAACTGCTCCTTTAAAGAATGGATCAACTCGATCAACTTCCCTAAAAGAGGAAGATCCGTCGCATCGACAGAGCTGCATGGCCATAGATCACTTTCCACTTTGCCGATCAGCTCTTCATCCACTTTCATCACAGAGCCCAATAAAAGCCGATCGATCCCTGACCAATCTTCTCCTAAATCTAAGCGAAGATCGGCCTGCTTGACCCACCGCTGGACAAGCGCCGCATCATCTCTTGAAAACTCCCACTTTTGCAAAAACGAAGAAAACGAAAATAACTGGAGGAGCGCATCAGCGGAAAACTGCAATGATGGGATCGAAAGCAAATGCAAGACCGCCTCAAATCCTTCTTTGGCCACGCGATTGCAAACCCCTTCAAGACTATATGCCAACACAGAATCGCTCGATCCAAAGACCGCTTGGATGAATGGAGCGTAGAGATCAAGATCCGGAGCCAAAACCAAGACCTCTTTAGGCGCAAGGCTAGTATCCAACCTCAAAAATTCTTGAGATTGGGGACTAGAGCTACTATCCACCTTTTCTGTCATCATTGCACAAAGCTGTTCATAAAGAACTTCTACTTCCCGCAATAAAGAAACAGCAGAATGCAGCTGGATCGAACCATCAAAAACTTCCCCCTTCTTTCTTTGCCGCGGGTCCTGCAAATGCAGTAAATCGCTCTGCACTGAGCCCAGTAGCGTATTTTTTAACGGATCAACATATTCTTCAGATGTTACAGCGTCACTATCAGCAAGCAGCTTAGCAAAATCTCTACCCACTTTGCCCCAATTAGCAAGCAATGGGTGCGTGTCGCGAAGAAACCCTTCCCATAGGTCAAGATCACTTTGCTTGACCTCTCTCTTCTCCAAATAACGTCTCAGCCCAATCCTTTCTTTGTCCGTGACCACATCCTCCCAAAAAAGCAAGCAAGGGCTCACAAGATAAAAAGTTGCCTTAAGACGGGAAAACAATTCTAAATAAACTTTGGGCATCGAAGAAAAACCAAAGAGATGGATCCCCCCTTGCAAAAACCCCAGCTGGGCCGGATTCCTCCTCAACTGATCACAAAACCGATCAAATGCCCTCACCGGATAGACCCAAGCTCCTTGCTCTGAATAAACTTGCCGCCAAATCCACTGCTGCCAACCTCGGATCTCTAACCAATCGCTCAAAAACTCCGCTCCGTGCAGTCCATAACGGGCAAACAAAAAACTCAATTGCACCGAAAGCGCCCCAATCCTTTTGTAGCTATCGCTGCCCATTGCCATGTGCTGCTCCCGCCCCAAATAACCCAAAAGCGGCTCAAAGCTGATCCGGTCCTCTTCCCCTAATTTTTTGATATCATGCAGAGCCTGGACGATCCTCTCTTCAATCCGCAAAGACAGCTCCAGCAAAGAAGGGATGCGATTCTGCAACTGAATCCCATCCCCTTTTTCATAGGAAGATAAACAGGCTAGCAGCTCTAGGAAAGCATCGGCCAGCGGCAAAATGCGAACACCGGCAAACACTTGGTAATCGGGATGAGAAGCAAAAAAATGAACAAGATACTCCTTCATTGCTTGAGAGGGACCGATCACAAGCCTTCTTTGAAAAGGTCGTGCAGGCGGACCGAATAGGTTGTCTCCCAGCCTCTGCGCGAGCTTCTGAGTGCAATTACTATAAATATGATGAACAACAGTAGACATAGCCTTCTTAATATGATATCCTAATATTTAATATAAGAAACTGCCATTAAATCCAGAATCGATCTATGCCAATTTTTCAATCCTCTAAGCTGACTAAGCTAAAACAACAGATTAGCCGGCTTGCCCCTTTTTCTCAAAAAAGAGACCATTCCCTCGGATTCCTCAATGCAACGCAGTTTCTAGGCGTCATTAATGATAATGTCTTCAAGTTCGTCATGGCCTTCTTGCTCATCGACGCCCTAGGGGCCTCTCGGGCAAGCGAAATCCTCTCAGCAACGGGAGCGATCTATGTCATCCCTTTCCTGCTCTTTTCTTCCTCTGCCGGCATTCTAGCAGACCGCTTCAGCAAACAAAAGCTTCTTGTTTTCATGAAAAGCGCAGAGGTCATCCTCATGATCCTAGCCCTCATGGCTTTTTCAACCCGAAGCGTCTGGGGATGCTACACTTTGCTTTTCCTCCTTTCCACCCACAGCGCCATGTTCGGCCCTTCGAAATATGGGATCATTGCCGAACTTGTCCCAACTGAAAAGGTCTCCCGCGCCAATGGGCTCATTACCTCCTTTACCTACCTCGCAATCATCATCGGAACGTTTTTAGCTTCATTTCTGACCGAGGTCACAGAACGCCGCTTCACCCTAGTTGCCGGATTCTGCCTTCTCGTTGCTGCCTGCGGGCTCGTCACATCATTCGGGATCAAACGCACCCCGGCCCAAGACTCCAAGAAAAAAATGAACCTTTTCTTCATCCGAGAGATCTTTCATACTCTTGTTAACTGCCGCAAACACCATCATCTGCTACCGGCAATCTTTGGCTCTTCTTATTTTCTCTTTCTTGGCGCATTTACTCAATTAAATATCATCCCCTTTGCCATCCAATCCTTAAACTTGAGCGAAATTGCAGGGGGATATCTCTTTCTGTCCACAGCCCTTGGCATTGCATTAGGCTCATTTCTTGCCGGAAAAGCATCCCGCAAACGGATCGAACTAGGGCTGTCCTGCCTCTCCGGAATAGGACTTACCTTTTTCTTTTTCCTCCTGGCCACCATCACTAAATCGCTAATCCCTGTCATTATTTGTTTAGTTGCCATCGGCATCCTCGGAGGCGTATTCATTGTCCCTTTCGATACCTTTATCCAGTTGCACAGTGAAAATGAAAAACGGGGGCAAACAATCGCCGCGGCCAATTTTTTAAGTTTCGCAGGAGTTTTGATCGCTTCTTTAGCCCTTTTCCTATTCAACCAAGTTCTTGACCTCTCTTCAGCGACCAGCTTTGCCGTCATCGGCTTCATTACCTTGTGTGTAACGGTCACGCTCACTTTACGGCTTTCAGACCTTTCCATTCCCTTTTTTTCCCGCAAAATTCTCCATCCTCTCTGCCGCTTCAAGCGCCCCGCCGTCGAGGTGATTGAACAGTCTCATAATACCATTCTTGTTCTTGAAAAGGGAAAATGGAAAGACGCCCTGCTTCTGATCGGCGCCATCCCTAACCTCCATTTACTGATCCCCGTTAAAACCCAAGAAAAAAAACCTTGGTTTCTGCAAATGTTCTACTCTTTTCATTGCATTCCAACAGATAAAGGTTTCAATGAACTTTTAACCGCTGCAAAAGAACATCTTAAAGAAGGCGTGGTCCCGTGTCTTTTCCTAGAAGACCACTGCCCAAAAGAAATTTTCCAAAACACCCATCCTCTTTTAGAATTCTTTAAGGGCTCCTCTTCTAAAATCCTTCTTGCTCAACCAGAAAACAATGGGAAAGCCCTAACTTTCCACTTCAAAAAAACTTAAGGATGCCCATGAAATTTTCTACTCAATGCAGCATCACATTAGCTTGCGTGTGCCTTGCCCCGCTGATCCAGGCGAATTCTCTCAGCCCCTCCTCTGAAAGCCTCTTGCAAAACAAGCTGACAGTAACAGACTTCAACTCTGCCGATTTTTATTCTCAGGCAGCGCAAGATAAATTCGTTTAGAGGGCCATTTGAAGATTGGTGGGTCCATCCAAGCGCATTTCCCTCTTCTGTCCTCTCCGAAATGAGCGCCTTAGGCCTAGAAAAAAAAGAGCACCCCGAATTAATCTCTATCATTCAAGATTATATTTTTAATCGTCCTTGATTCTTTGGACCTATCTCAAATAAAAAACCCACAGAGCTTTTCGCCCTGTGGGTTTTGCATCCGGATACTTCAGACAACGCTTAGAATCCGTAGATGAACTCGATCTCATACTGTTTGAAGCGGCGGAATGGACCAATGTTTCTATCCAGTGTCACCGACTGCTGCCAGCTTTGCTGGAAATCGAGCTGGCTGGTCAACAACCAGTCAAGAGTGATTTGGACCCCACGGTAGTTGACATTGCCTCCCGCTGTTTCTCGTTTAGTTGCAGCACCAGTTCCATCAGAGTTGACCG
>CAZEYJ010000167.1:0-2722 GCA_964516795.1 uncultured bacterium | reverse complement strand
TAAGGATCGGCCAGATATGCTTTAAGAGTTGCTATTTCTTTTCCCAAGTGGATTACCTCTTGCGTAATTTCCAGTAAAACCCCTTCTTTTTCTACCAAATGGGCAATGGTTTCCGGGTATTTATCGATAGCATTCATTACCCCCCGCGCCTCAGAGATCGTAATCCGATCGCTAGGATGGAACATCGCCATTTCCATCACGATGAAATCAAGTCCGGTTCGAGGTTTGAGGTCATTAAATAAGTTATCGTCCAAGCTTCCAAACAGGTCGAGGATTCCTTTACCAAAGGCTTGAAAATAATAGTCTTGAAAATAAGTTTCGGGTAATCCTTTTTTAGCTAGAGTTTCTCGCGCAGTTTGATCCGCATACTCATCAATTTTATCTACGGCATTACTGTACTCTTCATACCGCTCTTTAAAGCCGAGGCTTAAATTAAGATCAGGGAGTTTCGACTCTTTTGCAGCAGCGATCGTGCATAAAATGATCATAAATCCCCAAACATTGTCTTGAACGCCAACCGGACGGTCCTTTGACCTGGCTGACCATAATTTAGCAAACCTTTCAGGAGAAAGATGAAATAAGTTCCCTTTATTGATAGAATCTATTGCATAACCGTGTTTATCAGCCCTAGAAACAAGTCCAAAATCGGCGATTTTAGGCGTATTGTTTTCGCCTACGATCAAGATGTTTTCCGGCTTTAGGTCGAGATGGATCACTCCATGCTCAGCTAACTGCACACCACCCTCTAAAATCCCGAGCATGATAGAAAAAAGGGGCATTCCCGGATCAACTTTTTTGATCCACTTATCAAGGGTAGATTTGGCAATTTCAAAATAACAATTCCCATTTTCATAACCAATGAGTTGAATGATATTCGGGCATCCTCGTAAAGCCTCGAGATGTTCGACTTCTTCTGGTTTTTTTAATACAGGGGAGGATGCTTTCGTTAGGGGGACAGAAGCTGCAACGAGAGATCCATTTGGCAATATTGCAGCAGAAACAGTATTGAAGGTTCCTTTTCCCAAATGTCTGAAAGAAAAGAAAAGCTCCTCTGATTGATCCGGTGGAATGCAAGCAATGGCACCCTTTTCTGCTTTTTCTAAAAACTTTTCAGCAGAACTTTTTAAAGCCTTCTCTAGCCCAAGCCCATCATCTTTGCTTTTTACAGCAGTTCGATAGACTGTATTAATACAACCTTGCGGATATCCCATTACAGTTAAAGACGAGTCAAGCAGCCGAACCGGGTAAGGGATCGCGACACGGCTTGATAAGGACTCCTTGATCACTCCGCCTTCTAATATCACTAGACCCGTAGATTCTGTAGGTTTAGGTTCATTTAAAAATACAATACGATCACTAATTGCTGACATGTTATTAACCTCTTTTAAATTAAGCTTGTTTGCATTTAATTATAGTATTTTTTTGTTAATTTTTAATAAATTCCGCTTCTTTTAACGATATGAAGTGCATGTAATATCATATTTTGTTGATATTCAGCAAGTTATAATAAAAATAGAATTGAAAGGGTGGGGGTTGGATTCGTTGGTTTTTCTTTAATATTTTGATCTGATCTTCGGGCCGTGTCGATGCCCCCCTTCGGATCAGATCAAAATATTGATGAGCCTTCTAGCTTAATTCCCGATTCTTCAAATTATTTCGGCATATTATTTGAGTTGATTTTACAATAGAATCTCGAAATTAATTAATTTGAATTGACTAAAGTTAATTTCAATTAGTTTGACAAATTAAAATAATCGTTTATAAAATGAAGAGTGTAGGAGATCACCTTGGCATGCCTCTTATAGAGCTCCTTGTTAGGGGATCCATAGGAGAGGCCAGGAAGCTATTTACCAACTTGTCTCCCTGCCTTGAGCAGGAGGGTGATTGAAACACATGAGCACTGCCGTTGCTCGTGTGTTGCAGCCAGCCTATTGTCAAGGTAGGGAACAGGTTTAATTTATAATTTCGTAGGAAAAAGGTAAGGGGATATGCGTAACGCACAACAATCAGATTGTCAATCTGCTCCTCGATCCGTCGAGCGGGCTAAAATTAAGGAAGGACAAAAATCCTTCGTCATGAAATCTGCCAACCAAGTCCATTCTCAGGACGGAAGATCAGATTTTTATACCGGAAATGAGCGGGTGACATTGCAAGGAAAATATGTCCAACGCGTCAGAGAACTCCAGGAAATCAACGACAATTTACAGAGACAAATCATTAAAAACCAAAAAGATATGCCAGAATCTCACGATCCTTTGTCTATTTTGGCCGACATCGAGCATTGTTATATCATGATTACCCGCAACACCGGCGAAATCATGAACATCTACACCATGAACGAGAACCGCTTAAAGAGAATCGCTGAACTTGAAGCCGAGAACATCAATCTCCAACAAGAGATCAGCGATGCTCAAGGGAAATTCAGCGGGACCCAGGAAATGGACTTAAGAACGAAATTTGCAACCGACTATTTTGCTAACAAAGCGCGCTACGAGAAAAACCTCGTTGAGATCCAAGAATTAAGCCAAGAATAATGAGATCGACCCTGCCTACGCCATTTCCCAGTAATGGGGAGTGGCGTTTTTTAGTTTGAAAAGTCTGGTTATCAGACGTTGAATCGAGTCTTTTTCTCAAATAAACCCATTCTTGAGCCTTCCCGGCATTGACATTTTGACTTGAAGCAAATTAACAGGAAAGATAGACTCACGGGCATTCTCAAGTA
>CAZEYJ010000166.1:0-6916 GCA_964516795.1 uncultured bacterium | reverse complement strand
GGGCAAAATTCCCCACTAAATACCCCATCAAATAGTTTTCTTGGTTTCGATAGTGAGCGCAAAGATGATAGAGCGGCTCTAGACGCATGGGGCGGTACGAATAAGCTTTGGTAAACGCCTTGACAACTTCTTTCTCGCTTTGGTTCAGAGACTCTTTGAGCTGTGCAATCTGATAGAGCGACCAAAAAATCTCTTGGTCCCATCCCCCCATCGCTACTCTTTTTTCATAATTCTCTAAGGAGGCCTCTAGTTTTCCAGCGTCTCGATAACTTTGCGCTAGGTAAAAGCGGTACCGCGTCTCATGAGGCTCTTCTTGAAGCGCTTTTTCGAGCAGCGCCGCATCTTTGAGGAATTTTTCAGGGTCGTGCGATCTGCCGCCGCCACCGACGATCTGCAGCATCACCTCTGGCCATGTTCCAGAATTAAAACCTTGCCTGCATGTGATGACTTCATGCACAACTCCTTTCCATTCCCAGGGAAGGTGGCTTTTGATCAACGCAGAGCGCCCATATGTCATGCCTCCATAGTGGATGTCGATCAGATAAGAATCCTTGTCGAGCTTCTTCTTGCAAAACTCCGGAGCGAGCTTGACCATATCGTCTGCGTCAAGGAAGAAAATATAATCGGCTTTTCCATCGGCAAGCTGCAACGCTTCGTTGCGGTTGTGGGCAAAGTTGACCCAAGGTTTTTCATGCAGTTCGCCCGGGATGTCCTTCATAAACTCCTTAATGATCTCCTGCGTGTGGTCAGTTGATCCTGTGTCCACAATGACCCAATAGTCGATCAACGGCTTGGCGCTCTCTAAACAGCGCTTGATCACATGGCTCTCATTTTTTACGATCATATTCAAGCAAATCGTCGAATGGGCCTTAGGTTCTTCGGTAAAAAACTTGACACTCCGGATGATGCAATTTTCTCCTCCAGAGACCTGGATTCCCGCTTGCTCCATCGCCTTTATGCTCTCAGCATCTAAAGCAGGTTGCGCTTTATCTGCGACAGCCGGAGCTGCTGCAGCGGCTGTAACCTCCTCCTGCGATCTACCGGCTACCGCTATGATCATCGAGGGATTGACATTTCCCCTTCCTATTAAAGATTGAGAAAGTTTGGCGGCAGTTCCAATCTCTTGCTTAACTTTTTCTTCTACAGCAGGAGCTTTCGCTTTGTCTGCGGCAGCAGTAGCAACCTCTTGCTTGGCTTTTTCTGCAGGAGCTTTCGCCTTGTCTGCGGCAGCAGTAGCAACCTCTTGCTTGGGCTTGCCTGCTATAGCTGCCGAGGGTTTTGACTTGTCTGCAGCAACGACCGCTGCAGACTGTTTCGATTCGACAGCGGCCGGAGCTTTAGTCGGCTTTGCATCGGCGGCAATGAATTGAGAACAAGCGAAAATAAATAGAAAAAAACAACACATGCGTTTCATGCAGTTATCCTCCTTCAAAAATTAAAGGGTGTTTTACCTTTTCGTAATCGTCATCACTAGAGCTTGATTTCCCGTATAATATTCACAATTGGGAGGGACCTCGATATCGATCCAATGCTCCCTATAATCCAAAAAAGGGTTGCAGATGATCGCATCGACGAATTGAGGATCCTCATACTTAGAAACCGGCGAACTTAAAAAACACGAAAAACGGGATCCTTTGCGCATATGCTGATTCAATACGATCTGCAAAAAAGTCAATAGCCTTTCCGTCGGCCCTCGGAATTGAAACCTCTTTGGCTCGGCCCCCGGCTTCAAATTAGAGGCTTTAAGCTCAATTCCCATCTCCGCCAAACGTTTGACCACATAATCCTCTTGAGCCGCTGTGATCTGGTCCCGGGATCTCAACTCGTTTAAAAAACGCGATAAATACTCCGCCTTCGCTCCTGTTTCCCGGAAAGACGCAATCAACTCATCAAGATCTGAGTTAGTATACACTAAATCTTTGAGAAACGGAAGAATTTTATTTACATCCTCTAGAGTTTGCTTCCCTTTTTCCAGTAAGGTGAAACTCTCCTGCTGCCCTTTTTGCAAATCCTGCATCTGCTTTTCGCTTTCTAAAGGGTAATCATCAAAAAAAATCGTATCGAACACACCCAGTTTTTCCAGAGCATTTTGCCATGCGTCCTCAACGATTCTCACATTCGGGAATTGCTTTGCCCACTCGCAGGCTTTCTGAGCTACGGCAGGATGGTACTCGATGATCGTATGGCTTTTCGGAGCATACTTTTGGATCTGCGTTGCAGAATAGCCGCAGCCGAACCCCACCTCGAGAACATCGCCAAAGGGCTGCAAAGCATCGATGCACGCTTCCATGTAGGGCTTTTCCCACTCCATCATCACTTGAAATTTACCATCTTTGAGCAACACTTCTTTTCCGAACGCATCGCGTCCAAATTCCATTTTACAATCGCCCCGATCCATAATTGTCCTTTATATCTTTCCGGAGATATTTTGAGTTTTTCAACAAGTATTGAGTCACTGCTTCAGCTTCTTGAAATCTGCCAAGATTTTGAGCGCAGATCGAGTATTCTAACAAAAAAGCAAAGTCATAGATCGAAAGCTCAATGCACGACAAATGACAGGGACTTCGCAGTTCCAAATTTTTAGACTGAACAAGTTGACCGTCCTTCAGATAAGAATCCGGCGGGCAAGGCTCTAAGGCAAACGCATTAACCCCGAAGCTTCCCACCAAATATCCCATCAAATAATTCTCTTGGCTTCGATAGTAGGCGCAAATGCGGTACAAAGGCTCTAAACGTGTTTGGGAATGCAAATAGGCCGCCGTATAAGCTTTAAGGATCTCTGCGTCGTTTTTATTTAAAAATTCTTTGATCCCCGCAATTTGATAGAGAGACCAAAACACTTCCTGCTCCCCTCCTCCCATTGCCGCCCGCTTTTCATAATTTTCCATAGAAGCTTCCAACTTTCCTGCATCGCGATAACTTTCTGCTAAAAAAAAGCGGCGCTGAGGGTCATTCGGATCTTCTTGGACTGCCTTTTCGAGAAGGGCGGCATCTTTCAAAAATTTTTCTGTGTCGAGCGAGCGATTGCCGCCTCCAACAATCTGGATCGCTACCTCAGGCCAAGTTCCTGCCCCCACCAGTTGATTGCAAGTGATCACTTCACGCACCACCCCCTTCCAACGCCAAGAGAGACCACTTTTAACAAGCGCCGGCCGCCCGAATGCGATGTCTCCATTCTCGACAACGATTAAATAATTATCCTGGCTAAGTTTCTTCTTACAAAAACCGGGAGCCAATTTGACCACATCATCGGCGTCGAGAAAAAAAAGATAGTCTGCTTTTCCTGCCGCCAGCTCCAACGCCTCGTTGCGGTTATGGGCAAAGTCGATCCAGGGCCTTTCATGCAGCTCGCCCGGAATGTCTTTCATCAGCTCTTTGATGATCTCCTTTGTGTTATCGCTCGATCCCGTATCTACAATGACCCAATGATCGATCAAAGGCTTAACGCTTTCTAGACAGCGCTTGATCACATGGCTTTCGTCCTTCACGATCATATTCAAACAGATCGTCGACTCTTCAGAGAAAGTTAACGCATGGCAGCAGACAAACAGCGAAAAAAAAAGCAAACAGATCCCTTTCATCGACTTCTCATTCTTCAAACCTGACTTAAACTCACCCTCCTTTCTTGACAAAACCTCAACTTTTGAGTTCATTTTAGCTTATCCCCTCGCCGAAATTGTCCAATCAATGTATAAGAATCTTTTTCCTCTGAAAGAACGTGGTGCAGGTATACCGAACGTGTTTCAAAAATTGGTTTTGGGCAACGCGAAAGCTCTCGCAGGTAAAATTTTTCAAAAGAGGTTGTATTGCATGAATACAGCCCCTTCTGAAAAATTTCACCTCCGAGGCTTTGGCGCAGCCGAAAATCCAATTTTTGAGACACGTTCGGTATAAACTCCCGTTTACAATAATCCAAAGAGTATTTTAGGATTCGTACAAGTATTTTAATTTTTCTTAGCAAGAGCGTAATAATATCGGGGTTTTTAGGCTATGAAAGAATTTCAGAAGCGCTTGTGGCGGGAAGTGGCTCTATGCGCATCATTCCTCAATCTCATTCACTCCACGATAGCTTACTCTGCGGCCCCTGAGGAGAGCGCCAACCTCATTGCCGATGCTCGAACATCTGAACAAGAGATCTCGCAAAACAGCTATACGATCAATTTCAACAACATCTCGATCATCGAGTTCATCCGGTTTGCAAGCAAGATCACTAATTTGAACTTCGTGTTCGAAGATGCCGACCTCCAATTTACCGTCACCATCGTCTCTGAAGAGCCTGTATCGGCTAAAAATGTGATGTCCGCCCTTGCCCAGGTCCTCCGGATGCACGACTTGACCCTCCTGGAACAAGAGAACAACGTCCTCATCACAAAAAACTCCCAGGTCAATCAAATCCCTACGATCATCTCGAGCGATCTTCCCGAGTCGGAAGCCGGCAATGCTGTATTGGTCACGCGGGTGTTCCGGATCAAAAATGCAAACCTCAACACGGTTGCCACCATCATCCGCCCGCTGACATCCAAAGGCGCTCTGATCGAAGTGTCCAACGAGACGCGCCAACTGATTGTCACCGACATCACGACAAATGTGGAAAAAATCGCCTCCCTGCTGACCAGCCTGGATGCCCCTCATACTCCCCTTGATGTCGAGACCTACGTCGTCAAACATATCGGCCCAGCCGAACTCATTACGCTGACCCAGCAAATCCTGGTTCCGTTTGCCGAAGGAAATCCTCTGATCTTTGTGCCTCAGCCTGAGACCAACTCGATCTTCATCGTCTCAACTCCTCACCTCCTTGAGCGGGCCATGAACGTATTGGAAGATATCGACAGGCCTGCAAAAAAAACGGTGGTCGGACAACCTACCCTCTCCGCAAAGAACATCTTGATCTATAAAGCGATCAACCACTCGGCCTCAGATCTTCTTGCGATGCTCCAGAATGTCGGAGGCGAACTTAAAGTGACGCCAGGCAAAAATTCTGAAGTGGAAACGGCGATCCACAATGCCCAGGTCATCATAGACACCCAGTCGATCCTCTTTGTCGCCGATCCTGACACCATCACTTCGATCAAAGATATCCTCGCCTCGCTCGACACCCCGATTATCGGCGGCAAAGAGGAGCTGTTCATCTACCAGCCCAAACACTCTGAAGAACAGATCGAATCTTCGCTCAAAGAAATGGCCAACTACTTGGCCGACACCCCGATGCCCGATAAAGACCTGATCAAAGCGATCCGCAGCCTCCTCTGGATCGGCGAGAGCAATTCGTTGGTCTTTATAGGGACCGCAGAAGCGATCGCCTCATTAAAAACAATCCTTCCCCTCTTTGACACCATTCCGAGCAATGTCCCTTCGGGAGCCACCCAGGTCTTCATTTACAAACCTCAATACGTCTCCTACACACAGATCCAAGCTGCCCTTCAGCGGATGGCGGCCACCCTCGATCCAAGCAGCCCTGCCGATGAGCGCCTGATCAAAGCGATCAATGCGATGCAATGGGATGCCAATACGCAGTCGTTCATCATCACATCGGATGCCACAACGATCGCCCGCTTAAAGGAACTGCTGGCCACTTTGGACAACCTCCAGCAAGCTTCGGGAAAAACAGCCCAAGGCTTTTTCCTCTATAAGCTCCAAGCTGCGCAAGGGGATGCCGTTATCAGTGAACTGAAAACGATCGCCAGCCAAATCCCTCAAAATACCGTCCAAAATCAAGATCTCGTCACATCCATCAACCAAATTCAATGGGTGAAATCGACCAACTCCCTGCTCATCACAGGGCCTTCCGATGCGATCGAACAGATCAAGCTTCTCATCAATGAATTTGACGCAGGGGCCCAGAACGCCAATCTCACAGCCCTCAACCAAGCTGCTCCCATACGCCCTGAAGCGACCTTCATTGTGTTCTCTCCCAAAAACCTCAAAGGGCCCGACCTGGTCTCAATCCTCAAAGACTTCAAGGTGAACCTGCAAAACTCAGGGGTCAGCGACCCGGCTTTGTTCGATGTGATCGATAATTTAAAATGGATCGACAAAACGTCTTCCATCCTCGTCTCGGGAGAGAAGCCCGCCGTGTCGAAAGTGCAGGAACTCCTCCAAAAATTCGACGTTCCCGGAAAGGGGGAAAACCTCCCTTCGATCGAAGCGATCGATAACACAAGCTTTTTAGTCTACAAGCTGCAATACCACCAAGGCAGCGAGATCCGCGATGCCCTCAAACAAGTCGGTCACAGCCTCGTTAAATCGACCAAAGTGACGCAAACTAGCCTGATGGAAGCGATCAACTCCCTCCAATGGATCCAAGTCACCAACTCGTTGCTCGGCACAGGAGAACAAGAAATCCTCTTGAAACTCAAAGAGCTGATCCAAAACCTCGACATCCCGCTGCGCCAAGTCTTTATCGAAGTCCTCGTCATCGAAACATCGCTGAGCAATACGCAGAACTTCGGTCTCATGTGGGGATCTCAAGTCCAGTACATGAACAAAACGATCCTCAGCACAGGGAATTTCCCCATTCCCGGAAGCAGTGGAAACACAACAACTCCTGTTTCTCAGTTTGGCCCCCTCTTGCAAGGGATCAACGCGACGAATACGCCCAAAGGGGGAACAACAGGTGTTCCATTCACCTCAGGCTTTGACTTAGGGGTGATCGGCGACATCATCATGAACAAAGGAAAATCGTTCATCTCGCTTGGAGCGCTCGTCAACGCTTTACAACTAGATACCAACTCGACCGTCCTGTTCAATCCCAAGATCATTGCCCAGGACAATCAACAATCGACCGTCTTCGTCGGGCAAAACGTCCCCTATACCGGCGCTGCCGTTAGCACATTCGGGCAAAACACACAGCAAACAACGGGAAATATCGAATACCGGGATGTCGGCGTCAGCTTAACGATCACCCCTATCCTGGGCG
>CAZEYJ010000165.1:0-4053 GCA_964516795.1 uncultured bacterium | reverse complement strand
ACAGCTCTTCTGATGCGTGAAAGAACTGTGCTTTGAGTTCCTGGATCCGTTGTTTCTGCTCTTGAAGTTTTAGCCAAGCGCTTCCAAGCTCCTCTTCATGATGGATAGTTAAAAGAAGTTGCGAAGTGGCAACTCGCAGAGATGGATTGAGGTAAGCTATTGAATGCACAAGAAAGTCAAAAGGAGAGACGATAGGGAGTTCTGCAAATAAATTGTCTTTTCCCATTGCCAATAAGTAGCTTTGGATCCATTCAGTTCGCTGTTTGAGAGCATTGAGGGTTTTTTCTTCTCTGGAATTTCCAATTTTACCCTGATAAAAAGAATTGTAGAATAAGGTGAAGCGCTCGATAAACGGCCGGCTGAGCAACTGCATGGAAGGGGAGGCAATTCGAGCTTCGATCTCGCAAATAATCAACATAGCAGCCCATAGGTCTTCTTTTGTATTGGCAATGCCCATTTGATGAAGGGGATACACTGAGAATCCGTTTTGTTGTTGCCGGATCAGCCGCTCCGGAGCAATAATGTGTGGAGTTCCTTCTTGAACACATTCAATATACTCTATAGCTAAAGTATCCAGGTCGATAATTTTGATCCCGGTGATCTCTCCGCTCGCATTTCGGCAAATAACGACGTTTTCTAGTTTTAGGTCATTATGGGTCAGCTTATTTTTATGGAGTGAATCGATCCCTCTGATTAAAGTGACATAAATTTTTATCCTGTCTTGTTTTGTTAGCTTGTTCACATCGATTTTAGATAGGTCCTCTTGGCCCAATTCCGACACCCTGACCCCTGCTTCATAGTTCATGACGCGGCTAATGGAGGAATATTTTCCCAGCCTGTGATGGATGGCTCGGGCGTAGTTTCCTATTTTGTTCAGATGCATCAAAATAAGATCATTTTGATGGCGGTTTCGATTGATCCCTCTCAAGGTTCCTCTTTGGCTTACGCCGATGTGGAATCCGTTGTTGCCTCCGGCCCCGCTTTGTTTGTTGACCATGAGATAGAACTTGGGACGACCCTGTTTGGAAAACCCAACTCGCTCAACGGTAATGAGGCCATTTGCTTTGAGCTCTTCAAAGTATTGGGAGCCGACTGCCCGATCTCCCTTTCCGAGGTATTGATATAAGTTGGCCAATGCAGCATCGATATTAATGTCCAGCTCGTACATCACGGTGCGGTAGTTTTCAGGGGCGACGTGCTGGAGATTGATAACGGCCCTTTCCCGATCTGCCAAAGGATTTCTCAAGCGCCCCTCGGGGAAGTTGGCGTTTTGCTCGATAAATAAAGGAATATTTTTTTCTTTAGAGATTTGTGCGCTACAGTAGTACTCGTTCCTTTGAATTACGCTTCCTGCTGACATAGTATTAATCCTTTGCTTTAAAAAATTAAATCAGTTAATTCATTATATCATTTTTATTTTATCGTGTCAATGTTGTTAATATTTGCTTTAATTATTAAAAATAAAATTATTGTCTTTGTGGTGTATACCGAACGTGTCTCAAAAATTGGTTTTGGGCAACGCAAGAGCTTTGGCGCAGCCGAAAATCCAATTTTTGAGACACGTTCGGTATAAACGGGATGGGTCATTTATATCTTTGTACAGGAAAAAATTTAGACTTGCCTAAGTACAAGGAAAAAATAACAGGATTGTCAGGATAGAAGAGTTTATTGTTTCCCAGTTTTTATTCTGACCATCCTGTTATTTGCTCTTCTTCCAATGAGCTACAAATTTTGTCCGGTACAGGGGATGATGATACGAATGATGACTTTGTGTAAGGAAAAATTTTATTATTCAAACCACTGTTTGGTTGTTTGCCTTAAGAGACTGTCTGCGTGCTTGGGCTTTTGTTCAACGTTTGAATTCATTTTTTTTCTGGGCTTGTTCAGAATGCCTGAATTTTTTAGGATAAACTTAACTTATGCTCACACGGACTAAAATCATCTGCACGATCGGCCCATCGTGCAACTCTTATGAGAAGATCTTGCAGCTGATCGATGCAGGAATGAATGTTGCTCGCTTGAATTTTAGCCATGGGGCCCATGCAGACCACAAGAAAGTGATCGAGCTGTTAAAGAAGGCGAGGGAAGAGAAAAAAATCCCTCTTGCGATCATGCTCGATACGAAAGGCCCGGAAATCCGGGTGGGTAAAATCGCTCAGGACAAAGTCTCCCTTGAAAAGGGGCAGAGGCTGCTTCTTGTCAAAGAAGAGATCGTCGGAGATGTCTCCCGAGTCCAAGTCACTCCCCCGGTTGTCATGGATGTGTTGGAGCTTGGGACCAAAGTCCTTTTTGATGACGGCTATATCATTTCCCATGTCATCGAAAAAACGCAGGAGGGGGTCGTCGTCGAGATTGAGAACCCCGGCGTCTTGAAAACGCAAAAAGGGGTGAACGTCCCCGGGGTAGATATCGACCTTCCCGCGATGACTCCCCAAGATGTTGCCGATATCACGTTTGGCTGCGAGCAGGATATCGATATCATCGCCGCCTCGTTCATCCGTTCGGCGGAACATATTTTGGAGATCAAGCGCCTGCTGGCTAAGAAAGGCAAGCCGGATGTGATCGTCATAGCCAAAATCGAAAACGGCTTAGGTGTGCGCAACTTCGATAGCATTATCCAGGTCGCTGATGGGATCATGGTAGCAAGAGGCGATCTCGGAGTCGAGCTGCCCTTAAGGGAGATCCCTAAGCTGCAGAAGATGATGATCCGCAAATGCTACCAGGCGGCAAAGCCCGTTGTCACGGCGACCCAGATGCTCGAGTCGATGATCAACAACCCAAGGCCGACCCGGGCTGAAGTTTCCGATGTGGCCAATGCCATTTACGACAGCACCTCTGCTGTGATGCTCTCAGGGGAAACGGCGATGGGAAAATACCCCATTGAAGCCGTCCAGATGATGCGGAGCATTGTCCATGAGTCGGAAAAGGACTTTAATTACCGAGACTTTTTCCTTCACGACTCTGAGACGGATTACAACGACGTCTCGACATCCGTTTCCTTGGCCTGCGTTAAAACGGCCTATAGCGCCAATGCCCAAGCGATTTTCGTGTTCACGAGCCAAGGCTTTACTCCGCGGCTCGTCTCCCGTTTCCGCCCCGAGATGCCGATTTTAGCCCTAACGCCGATCACTAAGGTCTACCACCAGCTCGCCCTGAACTGGGGCGTGATCCCCGTCGATCCGGCTCCGGCAAAGAACGCCCAAGAGGCGCTTTCCATTGTCAGTTGCTTTGCTATGAAGCGAGGGTTGGTCAGGTACGGAGATCTCGTCGTCATCACGGCAGGGTCGCCCTTTGGAGTGAGCGGTACGACCAATATGATGTTAGTGGAAAGCATCGGCGATGTCCTCGTCCGAGGCCATCCCCACCATGGCAAGAGGGTGGAAGGACAAATTGCCTTTCTCCTTTCTCCCGAGGAAAACAAGGCCTCAGATATTGCAGGGAAGCTCGTTGTGATCAGCCGCTGCGATGAGACCTATCTGCCTCTTCTGAAACAAGCCCTAGGGATTATCCTTCAGAACCATCCCGACGACATCGATTCTCAAAAGTATGCTGCCCAAGCGGCCAAGAGGCTTGAGATCCCTTTGCTTGCGCGTGCAGACGGAGCGATGGCGCTGCTCCAAGACGGACTGCTCGTCACGCTCGATCCGATGAAGGGAATTGTCTATAAAGGCTCGATCCCTGAAGAGGAGCAAGCCATTTCTAAAAGCTGCTCCTGTTCAAAAGATAGTTAATCCATCATGGATGCTTTTGCGGCACATTCTGTCATGAGTAAGCAAGCATTAGATTCACCAAAAATATGTAATGATCTAAAAGATGGATTACTAGGCCCTGCAAACTTATACGAGGCTTTGCAAGCCTAGCTAAGTAGCATGCGGTTATAGGTATTAGTTGACTTTTTTCGAATAGGTGGGGTAATACCATTTATCAAAAATAACTTTTAGTCGTTGCCCATTCTCTCGTACACAATTGACGCACAGCACCGATAGTTGAGCAGAAAGAGTTCCAAGCATCGCAACAACTATCCAGAATATGTTCATACGAATCAAAACAGCG
>CAZEYJ010000164.1:0-6833 GCA_964516795.1 uncultured bacterium | reverse complement strand
GCCTGGGCGACGAACATCGCCGCGACGCACTCATAAAGGGCCGATCCTGACATATTTAATGAGGTCCCCAAGGGAACGACCAAGCTGCAGATCCGGTTGGAGACGCCAGCCCGTTTTTCAACGCAGTCGATCGTAATCGGCAATGTCGCCGAAGAGGAGCTCGTTGAAAACGCCGTGATCAAAGCCGGGGCCATTGCTTTAAAATGGCGGGATGGCTTGACTTTGCCGACATACTTTAAAATCAAAGGGAGGGCAACAAAGACAAAGATTAGAAGTCCCAGAATAACTGCAGAGGTGAACAATCCTAAAGAACGGAGCGATTCAACCCCCGTTGTAGCAAAGACTTTGGCGACAAGGCAAAAGACTCCAAGGGGAAGGAAGGCCATGATCATATGGGTAATCCGGATCATCGCCTGAAAGATCCCTTGGGCAAATCCGAGTAAAATCGAGGAGGAGTGGGACTCGATCCTTGAGATCGAATAGCCAAAAATCAAGGAAAAAAAGATGATCCCCAGCATTTGGCCGCGGGAAAAAGCCTCGACGACATTGGAAGGGATGATCTGAAGAATAACTTCAACCACTTTATACCCTTCTTGAGCGTTAACATGCTGTCCAACGGCTGTGGCGTCGACCGCCGCGCTGAGCGAGTCGGGATGGATCGCTTGCCCCGGGCTGAGCAAATTCACAAAGAGAAGGCCGATGAGAATAGCGATCAGGCTTGTCGAAAAATAAAAAATCACAATTTTAAGCCCCAGCCTTCCGAAAGCCGCATCATTGCCGATCTTGGCCACCCCAGAAATGATCGAAGAAGCGACGAGAGGGACCACGACCAAGGTCAAGGCATTAATAAAGAGCTTCCCCAGCAAATCGAACGTATGATAGAGGTTGATGCCGAAAATCGTGGTCTGGGTCCCTGACCAAGACCCAACAAACATAGCCAAGACGATAGCGGCAAAAACTAGCCAAGGGGACTTTTTCTTTTTATGCATAACCTCTTTTCCTTAACAAATGAAATAGACGGGCAATAATAGCTGAACTTTGTCTTTTGATCTAGATTAAAGGCTGCCTCCGCCGTCGATACAGATTGTTTGCCCGGTAATATACCCCGCCTCTTCAGATAACAAAAACCCGATAAGGGCTGCTACTTCAGAGGGGTGCCCTAAGCGTTTCATGGGGATCTCTGCCAAAACTTCTTTTTCCTCGGGACCTCCTTTAGGGCGTGTCTTGCGGAAAAGCTCCGTTTCGATCGGGCCCGGGGAGACGGCATTGACGGTGATTCCGGAGGAAGCTAGCTCCAGGGCCCAGGTTCTGGTGCAGCCAACCAGGGCACTTTTGGCGGCAGAATAGACAGTTCGGTTGACCGAACCAAAAATCGCACGTGAAGCGATATTGACGATCCGCCCCCAATTTCTCCCTTTCATCCCTTGAGAAAAGACTTGGGCTGCCTGGATGGCGCAGCGGAGGTTGACGTTCATAATCATTTGGTAGACTTCAAAATCGATTTGGCCAAGGGGTTGGGGAATATTGGTCCCGACATTGTTCACAACAACATCGATAGGAAATTCTTTGGCGATCTTGTCAAAAATATGCTGTGTTTGTTCAAAATCATTCACATCGCAGACAAAAAGGCTTCCCGGAAATGAAGAGCGGGGAACTTCGCGCGCAATTCCCACGACATGATAATTGCGCTCCTTCAACCATTGCACAGTCGCTAAGCCGATTCCTCTCGTCGCTCCTGTAACTAAGACGTGTCTTGTCATGCATTGCCTCCGCTCTGGCAAATTTTCGCTAGCTGGTCCTGAAACCCTGACAGGGAGAGCCCTCCTCCTGAATGAACAAAAAGAAGATTTCCTGCCAGCTTTTCTTCTGCTATGATCCGCTCGCCCTCAAAAAATAGCTTTGCTGTGAAAATGGGGTCGGTTAGAAATCCTTCTTGCCTGGCGGTCCGTTTGATCATTTTGAACACGGCCGCATTGGTCGCTCCAAACGAGGGGGCGTTTTGAGGGGTATAGGTCCGATAAAGAAAAGAAGAGGGGAGCAGGGGTCCGAACAGCGCCTCCCAGTCTTCTCTGCGCGCCTCTAAAACCTCTTCGAATTCTGCGTCAGATTGAGCGATAAGGACGACGTGGACTTTGCAGGGTTTGTTCAGCCAGCCAAAAGCTAAAATCAGCGCCGCTGCCATCATCCCTGTTCCCGCGTCGACGACCACATGGTCAAAGGCGATGCCCGCCTCTTTTTCATAACGGATAATATCTTCTGCTAATGTGATCGCGCCGGGAAGAGCCTCGCGGCAGTTGCCTCCTTTGGGGGTAATGGCAACGTCGATCCCTTTTTCCGCCTGAATCGTCTGATAATCCTTAGCTAACGCATCAAGTCTGTCCCAATAGTTCCGGGGGAACCAATGGATGTGCTTCTGATCGACAACGAGCGAGGTCCATAAAAGATTTCCTTTCAGCTCCTGCCGAGGGTCGCCAAGAAGAAAGAGGACCGGCTCGATCCGCGCTTCGCGCAACAATTGGGCAATGGATAGGACATGATTAGAAAAGCCTCCGCCAAGCACGACAGCCTGCTGGGGCCTGCGTTCTAAAATGGGCGGAAGCAGTGAAAGATATTTTCGTAATTTGGAGCCGCTAACGCCAAACCCCAGCTCATCATCCCGCTTGACATAGCACAATCCATTTGAGGTTGAAAAAGAGTGGAGCCGATGGATGCGCGAATAGCGCGGAAAGGGCAAAAGGGAATGAGAAGCAATCAAGGTTGAAAGGGAAGTCATAAGTATAGTCTAGCAGATGAAGAAAATATTACAACCAAAGAAACTTTAATTGAACGGTAAACTCTAAAGATCAATAGATCAACAATAAAGTAGATCTACTATTTATTTAAAAACTTAAATAAAACCGACTTTTATTGAAATTAAACAAAATTAGCTGTATGATTCCGATCTAAATTATTTTCAAGAATTGGAGGATTATGAAGAAGTATTTTTCATATGGAATGATCGCTGTAGCGGGAGCCCTATGCGCTATGACGGGGATGGAACAGAAACGGTTGGCGACGACATTTGGAACGATCGTCTCTGAGGTCACCCCATTTACACCCGAGCACCACGTTGTCGTTACAGCCAAGTCATTTACTCCAGATGAAAGCAAATTCCTCCTTGGCCATGACCTGATCAGCCGTAACATTGTCCCAATCCAGGTCGACGTCCAGAACAATACGGCCAATGAATACTCGCTATGCGCCAGCTCAGTCGACCTTCCCCATGTCGACCCTTCAAACCTCGCCTTTATCGTCTGTAAATCAGCAATTCCCCGGGCAATTGCCTGGAAAATCGTCAGCTTTTTCTTCTGGCCTCTGATGATCCCAAGCACCATTGACGGGATCAGGACCTACAATCACTACAAAAATCTACGCAAAGACCTCAATGCCAAATCGTTAAAGGAAAAAGGCGAGGTGGTCGCCCCTTATTCGATCTATCACAGGGTGTTGTTCGTCCCTAAAAGCGAGGTCAAAGAGACCTTTGCCGTCACACTGATCGATCTAGAGACCCTCGAGCAGACTTCGATCGAGACCAACTTGATCCAGCCTCATACGCACCTCAAAAAGGCCGAAGCAGAAGCCCAGGTCAGCTAATCTACATAGGCTATTCAAAGTCAGCGATTTAATAGAGTCTGCTGCAAAACGATACCGGAAATGTCAAAATGAGTGCAAAAATGACATTTGCGATGTCGTTTTGCAACACTCGCTAGATGGTCTTTATTGTTTGGTTTTCATTTTGAGTTTGTTGCTTGCATTGGCCCATGTTTCATGAGCTAAATAGCCTCGGTTAACCAATAAAAAATATAAGGCGACCTCAGGAAAGTGCAAAAGGATTTCTAGTCGTTTTATGATTTCAATGCCCATTCTTCGCCCTTTTTCGAGCGCATTTAATGAATTCTGAGAAAACTCAAAAACTGCTGCAAATTCACGGGTAGTCAGTCCAAGCGCATGCCTGAATTCAACTATATTTTTTGAAGTGATGTCTCTCTTAAAAATAGGATGGAATATGAAAGAAGAAGGTCCTTTGCTGCCAACTGTGGATAAAAGGATGAAGGGGTCTCGTTCATTTGGATCGATTCCCATGGCCAAACAATATTCGGGGTAAGCAGGATTCTGGGTAGATGGAATACGATCTTCAAAGGAAGGAAATAATTTGTCTGAAGAGAATTGCTTTTGAGTGAGTGGAAACTCGGGGCCAAAAGGAATGCTGTGTTTAGCATTGAGGTAGGAGTCCTCATAAGTAAAAACCAGCTTTTCATCGATTTTGCGTAAGCTTCCCACGAGCATCTGAGTTTTTCTTTTTTCTAAAAACACGAAAATTCCAACAACTTTTAATGGCTGCATAGCTCCTCGTTTCTTTTCAAAATGAGACTCAACAGAGCCTTTTTTCTTTTCTCGCTTAAATGGCTTCTCTCTATTAGGTCTTTAATCGTTCTCATGGATAGATTTTTTCTAAATCGTCGGACAACATCGCCATAACCTAAACGGTTCCATTCCAAAACATAATCTTTCATTGTTGGTTTATCGGTATCTTTTGTATAAATCGACCCCCTTGGTTGTAAATCAGCTCCCAGCATTGATGAGTCTTCCAAGGCAAGCGCAGAAGGATTATCATAAAAAGGAGAAAGCCATATCCCTTTAGCAGATCGAATAAAGGCCAAATTGCGGCCATGACGGTCATGGTTGCCGATTAAGCTGTCTGCAAGAGTCAGAAGAATGAATTTTTCTTGTTCTCTTTTTTTCTGTGTTTTTTCTCCAATAATTGCAACAAGGCTTTCACAATCGTATTTTTTCCCGTCGGTTACAAAATGATAGATGTGATCAAGAGTGGAAGCAGTTAGACCGGACATGAAATTTTTCGTGACAAAACAAAGCTCTTGTTTCGGATATTTAATTAAATAATGATCCGGAACCGGAATGTTTAGGCTATGAAAGATTTGATTGGATAAATATTCTGTTACGGGCAGCTCTGGATATTCTTGTTGCTGTACCTTTAAGATGTAGGTGCTTTTTCCCAATCGTGCGGAATATTTGCGGAATGCCCCGTGAAAAAAGCTTATATTTTTTGGCTCCTGGCTTATTGGGGCAGGGGGAACGGATTGAGATCGAGCTATGAGATCTACAAAGTCCTCACAAGATCCAAAGCATTCCTTGAAGCAATTTTCGTGTAACCCATATAGGGAAGTCTCTTCAACTGATAAGGGCTTACAACAGCGACAGCATGTAGCGAATTCCATGGTAGCACCCATTTCCTCTTATTGTGCAGTTGACGCAATATTGCGTCAACTTAATATTGACGCAATATTGCGTCAACTCAGGCCGGAAATCGGCTTAAATGCTTGATAATCAATTTAGTGGATTATTTGAACGATTCTTTAAGTTGTTTTGGTATAGCGGTGCGGCCGCCTTTAAGTCGATCTTTAAGCTGTTAAAATTTTGTTTTACTGAGAAGCTGGAGCAGATTCTGCTCGAAACTGCGTAGCTCTATTCTTGCAACCCTGGCAGCTTGAATTTTCTGCTCCAGGTCATCAAAGCGACTTCCTTGACAATCGAAATGACACCCTTGACGGCTGTAACGGGTACATATTCCATTGTTATCAACTTCGTATGCCAAGAAAGATTGGTCTTTAAGGATTGTGTTCGGGTTCTCGAAAATGTGAGGATTGTTGATATAACTGTATCGTTGATCTTTTAAAGAGGCGGAAAAAATGCTGACATGGTGCACTTTTCCTTCCTCATCAACCACATCGTTATAACAAGTTTGGAGTTGACCGCTGACAGGGGTACTTTGCAGGTAATGTTTTGTGCCTAAATTAGCCGCTGCTCCCAAAATCAAAAAACAGGCCGATTGGTAACGGCAGCAACCAAGTTTTTCTCTTAAAGCATCGCTAAGGGGGTGCGTTTCATCGACGATCGACCTACAGGTTATATTCTTGTCCTTTTGCATTCCTTCCCAAGCATTGTCCATGGCTTTGATCGTGAGCTGTTGAACTGCATCTAGCTTTTTTGCGAAGGGGAGGTCTTTCAGCTCTTCTGCCTGAGCAATAAGATCTGAAAGCTCTTGCGATTCATCAATGGTCACAGTATATGAACATTGACCAATATAAGTAGAAATGGCGAAATCTTTTGAACCGACAGACATAGACATAGAACGACCTCCTATTGGTGTCAGGGGTTCATCCCCAGCTCTAACGATAACATAACATCAATTATCAGACCTGCCGAGACAAGCTTATCCCTAGCTTAATCCGAGCTTCCCCTTGTCATCCTCTTCAAAATGACATACAGAAGCAAGCAGCCTGAGATTCTCCTCAAATCTAGCCAGGTGATGCGGAGTAAAATTTTGGGCATACGTCTTTCTGACTTGGATTAATTGATGGTAGCGAACGTGGGGCGAGCTCTCCTCTACTTCCAAAGGTGCCAACTCATCCAATAGAGGCGCCAAAGCTAGTATATCCTGTAGGGACAGCGGATTGACACAGAATTTCGCAATAAATACAAAAATTTTAGCCTGTTTAGCTTGAGGAAACACCATCTTTGTAGAAGATGTCAGATTGTGCTGTCTTGGTTCAAAAATCTCCATCTTCCGTTCTGCCGGTTTTTTAACCTTTTTAGGTCTGGAGACCATTCGTTGAAATATCCCGCTTGAACCAGCGTCCCCTTTTTGTTTTTCTTCCTGATCGAGCTTCTTGAATTTGCTTGGTTGAATTGGGGTATGCTCAAGACAACATTGCCTAGCTAATCTCCCAAGATTTTTTTCACAGATCTCCCACTGCTCTTTCGTCATGAATTGC
>CAZEYJ010000163.1:0-2563 GCA_964516795.1 uncultured bacterium | reverse complement strand
GAACCCTCCCCCTCCTCTTCCAATCGTTCGGCATCGCAAAACAAGCCTATTCGGTCATGCTCGATCCCCAAGATATAAGAGACAAACCTGACGCCCAACCATTGAAAGTCCAGACGGGCGAGATCATTTTTGAGAATGTCTCGTTCCATTATGGGGAGAACAAGCTATTCTCCAATAAACATGCCCATATTCGAGGAGGAGAAAAAGTCGGCCTAGTCGGCTTTACCGGAGCAGGAAAATCAACCTTCATCAGCCTGATCCTCCGATTTTTCCCCTTGCATAGCGGCAAAATCCTCATCGATGGACAAAATATAACAGACATCACCTTGGAGTCCTTGCGGCGCCAAATCGCCTTGATCCCCCAAGACCCTCTGCTATTCCACAGAACCCTGCGCGAAAACATCTCCTATGGGAAGCCTAATGCAACGGAAGCAGAGATTGTTGCTGCCGCCAAGCTGGCCCATTGCGATGAATTTATCCGCAATCTTCCGGCCGGCTATGATGCAAAAGTAGGAGAGCGGGGCACCAAACTCTCCGGAGGGGAAAAACAAAGAATTGCGATTGCAAGGGCAATTCTTGTCGACGCCCCCATTCTCATTTTAGATGAAGCCACCTCCTCCTTAGACTCTGTCACGGAAAAATATATCCAAGACAGTTTGGAAAAGCTCATGCAAGGAAGAACAACGATCGTCATTGCCCACCGCCTCTCAACCCTCTCGCGCATGGACCGGATCTTAGTCTTCGACAAAGGAAAGATCGTGGAAGAAGGCACTCACACAGCCCTCATGAGCAAAGAGGGACTCTATGCCACAATGTGGAACATGCAGGTAGGCGGCTTCCTTCCCGAAACACCCCAATATACCGAAACAAGCTGAAGAATCGGTTTTCGGCTGCGTCGGCTTTTCTTCAGCATGTTTCAGTATAAAACTTGCTATGACCAATTCTAAAGAAATTTTCTGTAATCAGTTTTAAAGAACTTAGCAAATCGTAAAGCCATCATTTTACCGATTGAGCGCTTACCATTTTCCATCTCGCTAATATGATTTTGGGATACGCCAATCGCCTCTGCCAATTCTTTTTGAGTGAGTTCAGCTTTGTAACGACTTCCCCTTAGCATGAGTCCTGGCTCGCCATATTTTTTCAGCTCTTCTTTAAAAACTTCACGCCACGGTAATGAACGTTCTGTCTTTTTAACTTTAATTCTTGAACATGCCACCCGCTTAATACGGCGCGTTTTCGTGTGTGCCTGCATAGAAAACCTCAATAATTCTAATAGTTTTATCTGTCACTTGCCAACAAACAACATAAGTTGGCCGGCCACTTTTAATATGGCAATGATGTGAGTTTTCAGGAACTCTAGGCCCTTTTTTTAATTTGCTATAATGAGACCAATCTTGTTGAATTGGTCCATGACATTCCAAATCCCATAACAAAGTTACTAATTGAGCTCTCACAGAATCTGGAAGCTTTCTAGCTTGCTTCCCAGCAGCCGAAGAAAAAGTGACCTTCCACTTTTCTGCTTTATCCTGATTACCCATGAGCTTCCTTTTTATTTACAGGAATATCCCAAAAAATGGAATTTTTTTTCAACGAAGGAATTCCTATAATCAGTCATTTTTCTAGAGGAAAAAGAGTCATTGAAAAAACGGATTATAGAGTTTTTTTTTGCAAAAAACACCTTTGAATAATTTCGCATTTCTCACACAGCAAAAAAAAACTCTATGACCAATTCTATTGAGGGAATACTCTTTTTAATGGTATCCTCCTGACTTCCTCATTTCTAAGAAGTTTCACTATGACAGACCAACCGTTAAGCGAGCAGATCCCCAAGGCCCACGACCCCAAACTTGTCGAAGAAAAGTGGTATAAATTTTGGGAAGAAAAGGGATTTTTTCAGGCTGACAACCAGTCGGCAAAACCCGCCTACAGCATCTCGATCCCCCCTCCCAATGTCACAGGGGTCTTGCACATGGGCCATGCCCTTGTCGATACGCTGCAGGACATCCTGGTCCGCTGGAAACGGATGTCGGGCTATGAGGCCCTCTGGGTACCGGGCACCGACCACGCCGGGATTGCGACGCAGACTGTCGTCGAAAGGAACCTCATCGCCACACAAAATAAGCGGCGCAAAGATTTTTCGCGCGAAGAGTTCCTCGGCCATGTCTGGAAATGGAAAGAACAGAGCGAATCGCAGATCTTAAGCCAGCTTAAAAAGCTCGGCTGCTCTTGCGATTGGTCCCGCCTCGCCTTTACGATGGATGAGAAGCGAAACCGCGCCGTGCGGACCGCCTTTAAACGGTTGTTCGACAAACAATTGATCTACCGAGGCGACTATCTCGTCAATTGGGACCCCGTCACCCAGACAGCCCTTGCCGACGACGAGGTCGAATATGAAGAGAAAAACGGCTTCCTCTGGTTCTTCCGCTATCCCCTCGAAGACAAAAGCGGCTATGTCGTCATCGCCACAACGCGTCCAGAGACGATGCTCGGAGACACCGCCCTTGCCGTCTCTCCTCAAGACGACCGTTATAGCGAACTGATCGGCAAACGGGTCCTCCTTCCC
>CAZEYJ010000162.1:0-1981 GCA_964516795.1 uncultured bacterium | reverse complement strand
ACTTCTGGATCCGATCGAGCGTAGCGTGGGAGGCAAAGGAGATGACTTCGACAGGAAGCTTGCATCCTCCCAGTTTTTCAACGCATTTCGATTCATCGACGATCACGATCATCTCGCGGCTCATGCTCGCTACGATCTTTTCGCGGACGTGGACTCCGCCGCCCCCTTTGATCATTCTCTTTTGCGGATCGATCTCATCGGCCCCGTCGACTGTCAGGTCCAGATGGGTAACGGTGTTGATGTCCAGCATCGGGATTTTTCCTTCCTGAGCTTGGCGGAACGATTGAATAGAGCTGGCTGCGGCTTGAATGCGAAGCCCCTCTTTGCAGCGTTGGACCAATCTTTCAATAAAGAAAAAGGCAGTCGATCCTGTGCCCAGGCCGACGAGCATGCCGTCTTGTACAAATTCAGCAGCTTTGTAACCGACGGCTCGTTTGATGGCATCTCTAGACATATGAAGTAAAAAAGGTTACACTCCACTTTGCAACTTTTTAGGGCCGTCCGACTCGTCTATTTGCCCTCTGAAGTTCGACCCAAGGTCAAACAAGGAGATTAATTTAAACAGGAAGGGGTTATTAACCTCTTCCTGTTTAAATTGACTCCTCAGAGGGGCAAATATCTCGAGGCCTTCGACCCTAAAAAGTTGCAAAGTCGAGTTACAGTGGTTTTACTTAAAGTGTTAGGGACATATGATTACATTACAAGAACTTTCTTCCTTTTTAGATCTTTTGATGATGCCTCTTGATTTTTCCGATCATTGTCCCAACGGCCTTCAAGTGGAAGGGAAAGGGGAGATCAAGAAAATAGCCTTTGCCGTATCGGCAAGCCTTGCGGCAATAGAAGCTGCGATCCAGAACCAGGCTGATGCCTTGATCGTCCATCATGGTATTTTTTGGGAGAGGGAGCCCTTGGTCTTATGCGGCCCTAAACGGCAGAAAGTTGAAAAGCTGCTTGAAAATAAAATCTCCTTATTTGGCTACCATCTTCCTTTGGATGCTCATAGAGAACTTGGAAACAATTGGAAAGCGGCCCGCGATTTGGGATGGTCTCATTTAGAGCCATTTGGTTTTTTTGGGAAAATGGCGATCGGCGTCAAAGGGAGTTTTCAAAAAGTTCCGATGGAAGAGTTTAAGAGATGCCTAGAGACCTACTATGGCCATGTTGCCCATGTGGCTTTAGGAGGAAAGAAAGAGGTTGCGTCGGCAGCCCTGATTTCAGGCGGGGCCCATAAAAATATTGTCCAAGCGGCAGAAGAAGGGGTTGATTGTTATATTACAGGAAGCTTTGATGAACCTGTCTGGGACATCGCCCATGAAAGAGGGATCAATTTCTGCGCCCTTGGCCATTATGCGACAGAGCGGATCGGCGTGAAGGCCCTTTGCGCTCTACTGCAAGAGCGGTTTGCGATCCCTTGCGCCTTTATCGACCTGACCAATCCATTTTAAAGTGTTTTTCATTGAATTAAAATCTTGACGTTAATACGATGGGAAAAGGTGCTCCTTCTTTTCTTAGGAACAGTCGTCGAATTTGGGTTTCGATGGGTTTCTAGATTATTTTGAGCTGATTTAAGTTGCGTAGATTTGAGGTGGTCATGGCACAAACAATGGCGGATAGGAACAAACAGATAGCTGATGAGAGTCCTAGAACTCGCAAGGTGCGTGAGAAACTGAAAAAACAGTTGGAAGCTTTAGATAAGCAGATTACACCTCAAGCTTTAAAAAAGAAGTCGATCGAAATCCACCGTTGGATCGAAAGGCACGCGCAGGAGAGGGTTATTTTAAAGTCTAAAAGCATTTGTCTTTTTGATGAGAATCAGAATACAGCCGACTTAAGCCAGCGTGTAGTTCAATTAGCTGAAAAGTTGAAAAAGGAGTTCTGTCAACCCAAGAACTCATCTCAATAAGGAGTTTGTTTGATGGACGTCGTTTTCTTATCTCGTGTTCAGTTTGCTTTAACGAGTGGATTCCACTATATCTACCCC
>CAZEYJ010000161.1:0-19377 GCA_964516795.1 uncultured bacterium | reverse complement strand
CCGTTTTTCGTTATTTTGATTGTCCGCAGCTCGGTGATGATAAAGCGGTACTCCTTTCCCAGCTCTTCAATTTCCCAGATCTCATGTGCGATCTGTTCGCTCTCGTACATGACGCTAATGTGCGCGCCGATCCCTTTTTTGCTTGCGTAGTGGTGGGGTGGGACGATTTTTCCGGGAGCGACGATCAAAGGGAGGATTTCGCTAATGAAATCATCGGAAACCTCGAGGTACAGGTAGCCATTGTCTTTTTGCTTTAATATCCCTTTCTGTTCGATTTGAACTGTTTTTTCAATGACAACAGGCTGAAGTTCCACGTGATAGTCTCCGGCAAAAGCGGAGACGGATAGAACGATAATAAGGATTGCTGATGCGAATTTTTGAATCATAATGGGATGTCCTTAAATAAGTCATGGCCGCGCCGCGCTCGCCATGACTTTTCAAGGAACGAGTGCTGGTCTGATAAGGTTTACGAATAGATGCAGCTAAATCTATAGAACTTTGTTTAGCCCAAGTCTATCAAAATAGTGCAGAAAGGTCGACTCTGCTGAAATCTGATTCTTTAAGTTGTTTTTGGCTACTTCGAGCCTGTCTAAAAACTTGGGGTTTCGTCGAATTTTTGGATTATTTTAGCCAACTTTCGTTTCTTTTTCGTGGGTAATATCAACATTGCGTATATTACCTCTCCCGAAAAAGAAATGAAAATTGACTCAAAAGAACCTAAAAATCGACAGAAACCAAGTTTGTAGACAGGCTTTCAGCCTCATTTAGTAGGCGCTTAATTTTTTTACCAGAGAGAGGGTAGAGTACACTGAGGCGCGCTGTGTGTGCGAAGAAAATATTCCTAAAAATAGTGTATGCTGATTTAGCAGTATATACTGCCACCCTTAGTTGGAGCAACCAAGGAGTTTTCCTAATGGGCCTTCTCGATAACGCTGTAGTTTATTCCGATCGAGAATCAAGCTTTCGAAAAATTCTCTTTTAGATCTTTTGTCTGTCGATAAGTAGGCTAATAGTTCTTTTTCCCACCGTTGAGATTCCAAGTTTGTCAAGCGTCCTGATAAAAAGAGCATCTGGATCTGGAGATGGCCTATGTTTGCGAGTTCTGCTGAACCCGAAGCAAGGCTTTTGCCTAACAGGACTCTTTCAGCATCTGCGTTCAGGAGTTCTAGGGGAAGGGATTGATAACTATTTATAAATGCTGAAAAATGTTCAGCCTCCTTTGAAGAAAGAAAAAGCAGGTAATTTTTTTTCTCTTCTTCATCATAGAACACTAGAGCTTCCCAAGGAGTTTTTTTGAATTTGTCGAATAGATTCACTTGATGAGAGACTGTTTCTATAAAGTTACGGCTTACCAAAATTTCTGGAGAGACACAGTGAGAAAAATCTGGTAGATGCGGATTAAAATCACTTAATAAAGGTATTACTTGTTGTAAGCGGACGGTTTTTTTCTCTAGAAATGAGGGGGCTTTAAACGAGAGCAGTTGCTCCATCACAATAGGGAAAGAGGTGAAATCCCATTCCTGTTCTTTGGCTTCTTGACTGGCTAGGTTTAATTGGTTTTCTTGTTGTGTTTCTAAATCTAGCTCTGTGGATTTTTCGACTTGCTTTTCAGCCTCAGAAATTTTTTCTACGGTGGTATTTTCTGTCTCTAGCAGGCTGTTCATGAAGGGAGGAAGATATCCGGAGGCTACCTTTGCAATCTGATCAAGTTCTGACAATAATGCGGTCATGACTTTTGGGGGAAGGAGGTGTTCTATAGTATTAAGCGCAGTTTTATAGGTAGTCAGTTGCAAAGAAATATAATCCGCTTGTTTCATCTGTTGAGTAGGGTTGCCGTAGAGTTTTACGAGCTCTTCTTTTGTTATACGGATAAAGAAATTGCGTACAGCGCTGTAAAGGTCTTTTTCTCTTTGGACATCACTATGATATAAAAGCGAAAGAAGGTGCTTCCTGATGGCGTTGTTGCACTTAATATCAAATGTTTTTACGTTTTCTTCTTGATCCTTAACCAAACCGGTTACTTCGCTGAAAAGAAGGATCTGCTCAATAGATGGGATCTGATCTATCTGTTGCTCTGTGCGAAGGGAGATTAAAGGGATCAAATTGTCAGGAATAACTCCTTCAATTGTCTGTTCTGCGTCCAGAAGCCCTCTCATCCGCATAGCGCCTTGAAGCAGATCGCGCAGAATGGTTTGGTCTCCTATAGTGTAGTAGGCCTTGGCTTCAGGAGTTTGGATGATGTTGGCTCCTACGGTATGGAATTGGTCATAGAAGGTAAACAATTGATTGGGTTTTAATGAAGTTAATGCATAAATTGTCTTTCCATCGGTGGATCCAATGATAAGCGGTTTTTTTTCCCTTTTTTTCAAACAAGCCAATGCGTTTTTAGTATCGTCGTAGTAAAGAACACCCTCAATACAGCTGCCTTCCAGATCGGAGAAATAGCGTAAAAAAGACTCTGCATTTTTTCGGTTGCTTCTCCCTTTAAAATGCGCTCCAATATCGATGAATGCTTTGTATTGATTTTTCTCTTCAATGGATTGGGATTGCTGTAAAAAGGTGAGCATGTGTTCCGGCATATTTAATTCAGAAGAGATGACGTGTGTCATTCGATTTCGTCTGCACAATACGTCGACTACTCGGCCATTGGCCCCCTCATCCCAAACAACAGTCTCTTTGGGCGCCTGGGTAAATCGATCAGAGAAGGTGTACAGATTTTCTATTGTACCTGAATATCCTTGTTCTGAAGAAACAGCACTGCCTAAGCTGATCGGATAATTATAGATCTGTTCAGTGTGGAACTCCAGCTTAGGAATCACGTGGTTGACAAGATAGCGAATAATTAACTTAAGGGCCGAAGAGCTTCCTGAGTTTAACAGCGTCTGCATCTTCCGGAGTGTATGAGGATCACATGTATCGACTCCAAGAAGTGTGTATGCCTCTTGGAAGCCGCAGACCATTTCCTGGAACGTAGAAGACGCTTCTGTTCTTTGAATCATCTGGTCGGAGCTTTCGCCTTCAAGCGGCTGTAGATATCTGTTTTGAATTAGTGCTAACTTTTGGAGATCTTCGATGATTTCTTTTGTCTGATTCAGGTCTACTCCATTCGCCACATAGAGCTGGAACGTTTTGTTAACAAGCTCCCAGGGACGGGCAATCTCTGAACTTTCATTAGGAGTATCAGCACATAGATTGGGCTTGGCGGCAAGATAGTCGGAGTGCAGCTTTGAACGGCTGAAATGTTCGTTTGCGCCAAACTTCCAGCAGCTTGGCAACCACTTTAAAATCTGCTGACGAACCAATACGAGCCGTTCTGCTGCTAACTGATCTTCTCGAAGAGGGGAGTTGGTTAAATCAAGAAGCCATTCGGGAGCTGGGTTATCTTGATGGGAAAAATAGAAGAGGAGGTCTTTTATAACAGAAAGGGGACAAGGAAATGTTAGCCCCAGCTGCTCACAAAGCAGAGGGCTAGTAGAGATCGCCTGGACTATTTTGTCGCTGAGCCGGAGTTTAATCTGATCGATCGCTTGAGGGAGCACCCTGGCTTGTGTGTTCTTGTGCAAATCCAATCCAAGCGCTTTGATCTCTGGATCTGTACAGGCGATCTCATAAAGAGATCCCGCCAGTTCGATACTTGGATGATCAAGGCTGGATGTTTTGCTTCCTGGGTAGTTGAGTTCTTTACGCGCAGAGAATTGGGCGTCGACCTCGTCGAAGGTGGCAGCTCCACGTTCTAAGATCAACAGCAAAATGGCTTTTAGCTTTTCAGCTGGAGTCTGCCATAAAGCGATTTCTTCGTCGCTAGCTCCATTTTGTCCAAGATGATAGATTTTTTCACGCGCTTCAATATACTGGTTTTGTAGACTTAAGAGTGTTTCTGGGGTTAAAATTAGATAGTCTCGATTTGTGATGATTGTGATCAACTTAGCGTGTAGCCTGTTTAAATAAGACTCGTTGAAATAGTGCTTGCTTCGGTTAAACTCAAGAACATGGCCTTTCTGCCCAAAAAAGGAGGCATTTTGTTTTTTTGTTGAGATTCCATTTGTTTCTAATAACGATCGGGGCATCAACAGGAGGGAAAGATGGTATCCGTCTGCTTTCTTCAGCGCTAAGAGCGATCCCAAAACCGATGTCTTTCCTCCACTCATGATCAACTGAAGTAAAAGGGACACGAACTGGCCGTTTGGGGCTTTTTTGATCATTGTGATGAAGTTCTCACATTGTTCTTTTCTCAAAGAAAACCCAGCATAATATTCAAAGAGCATGAGTTCCGGATGAGAGGAAGGATCGTATTCTCTTGTTTTATGCATTTCTAGTGCTAATAGATGGACAGCAGCGCTTGCATCTTGTCCTTTCGTCATCTTTTTTAAGACTTTATCAAGCTTGCCGGCGCATCGTTGAACATGCTGCACCTTGGTGGCAATTTCAAGATAATTCCCAAGGATTTCATGTAATTGGTGGCAATCTTTCTCGCTTAAAAAGGGAAGACGTTTTTGATAAAGGGCAAGATCTGCTTGAACAAAGAGAGCCAGACACTCTTTCCTCGTTGGAGGAATCTCTTTTTTGCTCAGCCGCGATAAACGGGAAAGCAGGCTGCGTTGTCCAGTAGGATCGCTGACCTTGTGGATCAACTGTTTAATTTGTGATCGCAAGGATCTCAGTTCCTTGTTGTTTTGATCCACATTCTGGGTCAATTCGCTCCTAAGGGCTTTTAGTTGTGGGATACCAACGTGATCTTTTAAGACGTAACACGATTTTCCTGTGTTCAGCGAGCTTCCTTTGGCAATATCATCTCGCAATGCTTGAGCTCGTGTAGAGAAGTAAGGGGTTTGTTGCATGTGATTAGGTAATGCAGGGTATTCGATCGACGCTACTGCCCCATCCTGCGGATTCGCCACCTGAAAATAGGAGCTTTCTAAGACTTGATCAGGCTTGTCGATTTGTTCCTGTGGGTCAATAGGCGCAGCTCCTCCATAGCTCATTTTGGGAACGAGATCTTGAGGGAGTTGCGGTGAATTGAGAGTGACCTGGTCTGAGAAATTTGATTTTTTTTGATTCCCATCCGGAGTCCATCCAGCTCCGGGTATTTCACGAAAGACGATGCTGTGCCAATAGATGACCCATTGAGAAAGCTCACCCTGTAATTCACGTGAATTCCATTTGCCATCTTTGGGATCGGCAAGGCATGCTGCTGAAATAGCATCTAATAATTGCGCAATTTTAGCGCTTGTATTGTCCTGGCTAACGCAATAAGGGGGGAGTTGGGAAAGTAAAATTGCACGGGCCAGTTGGTTACCATCTGTATCGTCGTACTGCATATCCTCCAAAAGGGTTAAAAGATCCCGCTTTTGGTTGTCTGTCCCTATTTTTGTAAGGGCATATAGAGCGTCAAACCTGTCGATAAGGTCTTTTCCCGGACGCACTCTGTTCATATGAAGCAGAGCAGAATCGATCTCTTGAGGTGAAACAACTTTGGGTTCCCACCAATAATACCTCAACCACAAGTACATGTTAGTTTGCGCCTTCAGCTTGTCTGGAATGATCTTGGGAAATGTGGGAAGTCGGGAAGAGGACAAGAAATATGAAAGCGCTTCTTTTAAAAGCTCATCATCTTGTTGTTTCTCCGCTATCAGATAATTTAATCTTTGAAGAAGATGGTCATGGGGGGAGAGTGAATGGATTTTTTTAAGCCACTCTATTTCATTCGAAGGATCGAGTAAGAAAGAGTTAAGATTGAAGTCTCCATAGCAGTGTTGGCTAATTTCGTAATATCGCGAAAGTCTTTTTGCGATTAATTGGTCAATATTCTCTGGCCTGTTTCGTGTCCTCCATGACACTCTGGCCTTCCAAAACTCTACCCATAGGGAGGAAGAAGAATGGAGGTCATTAATGCATTTGATTTCGTGGAAAGAAGAGTCCTCTTTGTCGCTGGGTTGGTCTGTTACAAGATAATTCTCGGGAAACTGTTGGAAGTTGCTTTCGACTAGATATGCTGCCTTTAGGCTTAATGCCACCATTTGGGGGTCGTGGTTGTCTTGGGTCTCAGGGTGTAAAAAGATCCAGGCAAGGATCTGTAACTCTTGGGGACTATAAACAGCAGTTCCGTCGACAGCTTTGAGCAGCTCTGCAGCTCGTTCATATTGTTTTGAACCTATAAAATAAAAAGCCAAAAGCAACATCTGTTTTTGTGTCAGGGCATCGAAATTTTCTTCTGAATCGAGGTTAATGACCTCAAGATCATGTTTGATTGGACAATCTTTTTTCGATGGTCTTACAGGAAGGATGACTTTTTTTTCTCCAGACTTGTTTTCTACCACTGTATAGGGAAAATAGCTTCTGATGGCTTTGACTTTTTGTTGTTTAGAGAGCCAATAACCTGGAATGTTCACAAGATGCCAACGTTCATCCCCTTCTCGTTTTTCAAGCTGCAAAAAAGAACCTTGCCGATCGATTAAATCAAAACATTGCGCTTCAGAGGCCCCCAGGTGATCGACCGGCTCCCACACGGCAATTTTTTCTTTAGGCAGGATGGAAATGAGACTGGAGAATTCCACGATGGTATCGGCTAACACAAAGCGCCAGCGTCCCTCCTTCCCTTTCCGCCGAGCATAACCTTCTCGATAAATCAGCACTTCTTCTTCGCCGGTTTCTTGATCTTCGATCACAGCACACAGATCAGCCGATCTGTTCTGATTAATCCAATAGCGGTAATTTTCAGGTTTTTTTGCAAGAGGTATTCCTTTAAGCTTTTCAAGAGGTGGGCCACATGAAGCAAGGGAGAAGAGTTGACCTGAACGGTCCCAGCTTAAAGCAGGTCTGGAAGAGGTTGAGATCATCATTTCCTTTTCTGCGCTCTCTTCGATTTCCTCTCTAGCAGGTTCCCTGATGATATCATCGAACCCAGAAAGATCTGTTTCCTTGTTGAACCATTTTTTTGTGCGATCGGACAGCGTAAATATAAACTTTTTTCCACTACAGCGGACCTCCAACAGTCCATGTTGGTCGCCTGTCAATTGAAATACTTGAAGAGAGGGATCAGAAGGAGGAAAATACTCGTTGATCTCTTGTGGAAGATGTAACAGGGGCTTTGTCAATGAAACCCCATCGCGTAGAACTGTCCCATTGAGGATATTTATTTCATAATAGACTCTCCTCATACTGGGCTCACTTTCTATGAGATCCAGTTTTGGGGAGCTCATCAGGATGATGCGCGGAAATATCCCTTCTTTGTATTCTAACTCATCAACTACCTCTTCATAGATCTGGAGAATTTCTTTTCCTGTTTTTTCCAGGCTTTTGGCATTTCCAAGCAGAGATATGAGCTCGCCCAGGTGAGAGTAAACAATACGGATTGTCAAAGATTCTAAAGTGGGATCAAATGCTTTTTGCGCTTCTTGATATCTTCTGCATGAGTGTTCTAATCGTTTTGCTTCTGCTAGATGGATAAGGTTTTTTTGACAATTGTGAGGATCTTTCCATCCGCTTGGCGTCAGTGCACAGATCCAGAGGTGATGTAAATTTGCTTGAAGAGCTTTCCTAGCCGGGCTGATGCTTCCTTGTGAACAACACTTTAAAAGCTGTTCAATTTGTTGTTGTATCAGCATGTGCTCATCAGAAATATGCCAATAGTGGCAGGCTGTTATTTTCACTCCATATAGAAAAATCAAAGTCTTTAATATTTCATCAGAAGAAGGATTCATCTTCCTTTGTAATTCAAATTCGGTTAGCCCCCGATCAATTAAATTAAAGAGCTGTTGGCGAATGAGAGGGCTGGCTTTTTGTGCCTGGAAAAAATCTTGTTTGAATATGCCGCGCTCCGTCAGGTTTGGTGAATTTGGACTGGCTGTGACTTTCCCAAATCGATCCTCCTCGTCGCCCTTCCCACTAGGGGAAGGGGGGGCTCGTTCGAAGCGCAAAGCTTCGATTTGGCTGTGTCTGGCAGAGTCCAAATGCACCAAACCTTCCAGCACGTGGTATAGAATGAGCTGGAAAAAAGCCTGATCTTCCCCATTTTTTAAAAATTCTAGATTTTCTCGGTAAAAAGCCAGCAAACGGTCAATAGCGAACTTTTCAGATTCAGCGATTTCATAAAAGTGTTTTGAAGCTTTAGGCGCTGAAAGAATATAGGCATTTTGAGACTTGCTGCGTTTGAAAGAATCTGCGATGAGGGGATAATGAGAGTAAAGATTTTTTCCAACTTCCCACTGGCTGTCTGGATCCAACACAAAATGGTAGTTATGTAAAACAAAATAATTGGTGAATTCATCTGATTGAGCATCCTCAGTTCCATAGGGATATGAGCGCATATCGTCAATACTTCTTGGAAAGGCAGGGGGATTGAAGTTTTTTTTCCGATAACCTAAGGGCATTCTGATGCATTCGTACGCATCAGTCCATTCAGGAGAAAGAAACTGTAAGGGCGTTTTTTCGTGAGGCATCCATTTAAACAGTCTACAAATCAGTGCCATTTCCCTTAGCTCTTGATAGTATTGCACCGATATCACAGTGTTCTCATCCATAAAAGCGCTCCATCTATCGGGATGAGCAAATAAATGAGCCATTCGCCATTGCTTTAATACTGGACGGTTTTTTAACTCCTCCCATTTCGAATCAACGGCTTCCCAGCTTTTTTCCGGAAGTTCTGAATAAATCCGATTAAATAGAGGGGCGTCACTGAAATCGGACTCCAAAGGAAATTTCAGATTATTGGCAGAGGGGTCAAACCATTGATTTATGTTGAATAAAGGGGGCAAAGGCTCGTTGGACATGATAGAGCTGCCACTAAAAAAAGAGGTCAATGTTGCAAGCTTCAAACTGCCATGGGAGTTGTATGAAGGAAGATAAGGACTTTTTCTGATCGATTCAAGATGAGAGATGTCTACTGAATATTCCTGCAACATCGCCTTTGCGCCAACCTCTTCCCTCTCTAAATGAAGGGAGAGGCGCCAAAATAAGGCGTACATTGTATAGATGCAAATGTAGTGCTCAAGAAGTTCTGTTTCCTTTTTCAGTTTCTTTGCAAGGTACGGGTTATTCGTCTGTTCTTTTCTCTGTAAGAAAAAGGCGGTTGCATATTTTCTCGATAATTCTTTGAGGCGGCTTGCTAATAACTTCTTCTCATCTAATGAAAGAGTTCCGATGACATGAGCCGTGTCAATTTCCGAATGAAAAATTCCTATATTCGGCAGCACGAGCGTGGCAATAGCTTGAGTTGTAACATAAGCAGCGACTTGCTGAGTCTTGTCTGTTGGGTCCTTAAGATCAAACAGGGCGATGAGATTATTGATTGCGCTAATCCACTCTTGCCCTTTGGACAACTGAGAAAAATCGATGGAGAAAATAGGCGTCGGTTGAAGAGTTGGGCAAATTGTCTCTGAAGGAATGTTAAGCTGAGGCATTTGTGCTGCAGCTTCGGAAGAAGCGGCTATCACCTCATCTAAATAGGAGTTTTGCAAGTTGGGATCTTGAGGGGAAATGGGTGCAGCAGCTTCATCGATTGCCTGTTGAAGCTTGTGATGTATCGTTTCAACGTCTTCGATTTTTTCAGTAGAGGACTCTATAAATCTCGTCAATTCCTCATCTTGATCATTGTTCTCCAGATTTTTGAGCATGTTCCAAGCACATCTGCGCACCGTATGCCCTAGAATGAAGATGTATTCTGGATCAAGCTCGCTTTGTGCAATCGATGATGATTGTGAAATAGCTTCTAGTACAAATGTATCCATGACTATTTTTAATCTTTTATAACATGAGGTTCCTAACACAATATGAGCATAAGCTAGAATGGATCGCATAGAACACGTCCCGGAGCGCTGAGCCGTGACACAACACATCTGGCCAGATTGATAATCGCGGGAAGGGGCCTGCCCAAACCGTCTAAAGAATAAGTGATAGATGTCTTCTTCTGTGTAGTCGCGATCCTTGGGAGAGACGGTGTTAAGGTCAAAGAGAGCTTCAATCAATCCTGTTTTTAAAACCTGATCTTCTTCAACGTGATCAAAGCAATAGGCGGGATCGACCAACTGCTTGAACGCATGGCCTTTCATTGGGTGCATCTGAATTCCCGCTCCTGTATTGAGCACCTTGAGTGAAAGCGTATGATCCTTATTTCGACTGATCTCGAGCAACATGGCATGCGATGTGGAAGACCATGTATTTTTCCATCCTGCAGGCAAAAGGAGTTTTTCTCCTTCACCTAAGAGATGGATTTTGTCTTTGACCATACGATGGATCAAGGGTAAAAAGCGCAACTGAAAATCTGGTTCCGTAGCACACTTTTCTAATAATCTGGAGTAGGCGAGGGCTTCCTTAAGTAGACTAACCAAGTCATCAATGTTTTGGGTTTCTTGATCGATGAGCGGGTCATTCCGGCATAAGAGGATCAAGGAAATAATGAATTCTAAACTAAGGGATACAAGTTGTCCTTCTAGCTCTTCTTTATTCTTAGAATGTTTCTTTTTTAAAACTGCATCTCCAAAGAAGTGACCTAAATTTTTGATGGTTAAGAGGGTAGCAAATTCTTGTATAGAGCGAGGAAGAACTATTGTTCGGCAGGCTTTTTCTATCTGTAAAAACTTAACGTCATCCAGATCGGCAGACTCATTTTCAAGTGATTTTTCTTCAATAAGAGAACCCTGGGTTACACGTTTTGAACAGAGAATTTTGGGTTCTGTGGGCTGAGGATTGAGCGAGAGCTCAAGGCTGTCTAAGGAGAGAAGTTTTTCAGTGGTCTCCGATGAAGAGGCGGACTCATTGGATGTGGGGGGTAGCGTATCGGGCTGTTTTTTTTCTGAATTGATCTGTAGGCTCATATGTATTCTCGTAATTAAAAGTGATTTTATTTATTAATTTGTTGTTGTTTTTATTTAATGTGATTATAATTATTTTTTATTTATAAATCAATCTAGTTCTTGTTTTTACTTTTTAAAAAAATAGCTTTTTTAATTATAATTAAAATTTTAAGTTGCAACTTTTGATTTCTGTCGATAATTAATGAACTGATTATTAAAAAATTTATTTGATTTGGCTATGTATTCAATCATTTTAAATTTGTGAGCTTGGTTGTTAATAATTAATATTTTACTTGCTGCGCTGCGGAGATCCGAGGAACCTTTTCGCGTCTTTGCATCCTAACTTATTCACGTTAAAATACTTGAGAATCGATAGGCCTAGCTCGAATTCACGAAGCCTTCTTGCCAAATTCCCGATTTTTCAGGTTGTACCGAACCTGTCCTCAAAAATTGGATTTACGGCTGTGCTAAAGCCTCGGAGTTGAAATTTTTTAGAGGGAGGCTGTATGAATGCAATATAGCCCCCCGCCTCTCTCTGAAAAATTTCAACCGCAAGAGCTTTCTCGTTGCCTAAAACTAATTTTAGAAACGCGTTATCTATATTTTTTGATTGCAGTTTTTATTTTAATTGGTGGTTGCTTAATATTTTTTTAAGATTGATGTTATTGTTTTTTAATCTGTTTTTGTTTTATTATTGCTTATTAATTTTTTAAGGAGGTTTATGTCTTTCCCTTCTTTTATAGATTCGATAAGGTTTACTTCCAATTCGGTAGGATTGAGCCATCCTTCGCTAGACCAGGGATTGGCATCTTGTGAAAAGGTGTTGAACATTGCAGGCTATGTGCCTATTGTTTCTAATGTTTCCGGAGCTCTTCGCTTAGTCTATGGTAAAGTCGAAGTCGTTGCGGCGGTTGCCGTTGGAGTGTTTTTGATTTTGAAGGCGCTGTTTAATTCCAATGCAGAACAGTGCTCTCAAGAGGTTTGTCAAGGTCGTGACATCATGGTGCATTATGCGCTTCATGGATTGGGCAATATCTGCCGCGGTAGCGTTGAGTCGCTTTTTTTCATTGGAAATCTGAGTACTCTTTTCTATGACTTTGTGCTCGAAAAGCGGTTTGCTTACGCAAGCGAAGTCCAACAATAACTTCTTGGCCCAGGGATTTTTTCCCTTGGCAGGAAAATTTTTTCTGTAAAAAAGCTCAACTTGAAGGGCTTTTTTCTTCTTCTTTTTTTCTTCTGCCGAGCGGCAAGAAAAGGATGAGGGATAAAAAGATCCATCCCATCAGATAAGAGCAGTCGTTGATGGAGAGCATGGCGGATTGGTTGTTTGTGGCGATGTTCGCTATTTCCAAGGCCCGCTCTCCTTCAAATCCTAGGCTGTGCAGTTGTTCGAAATACTGGTTTGCCTGCGGGGCAAACGGGGTCACGCTTTCGCTGAGAATTTGGTGGTGATAGGCGGACCTGCGGATCCATAGTGTTGTGAATATGGCAGTCCCCACACCTCCCATCATCGCGCGGACAAAATGGAACATCCCTGTTCCGCTAGGCAGTTTTTCATGGGGCAGGTCGCGCACGTTGAGGGCAAATAGCGGTGTGACAAAGAAGACGATAGCGCAGCCGAGCAAAAAGCGGGAAAATCCAACTACATAAATGTCCACATCGGTATCGAGAAAGGCAGTAAAGAAGCTAGCAACGGCAAAGAGGATAAAGCAGATCGCAAGAGGGATAAGGGAGCCGATTTTCGAGACGAGTTTTCCGGAGAAGTTGGAGAAGAGCAAGGGGGCGATCCCGATAGGGCAGACGGCAATCCCTGCCCACACCGATGTGTATCCCATATTTTCTTGGAGCCAGAGGGGGATCAAGACGACAGAGCCGAAATAGATCGCATAGGAGATGGCCATGAAGAAGACGGAGACGGCATAAGAGGGGATTTTAAATAGGCGCAGTTCCAGGAGGGGTTTATTGCTTGTCAGGCACCAGCCGATCAGCAGGACCAGCGAAACGCACGAGCTGATAAAGAAAGTGCGCATCCAAGGAGAGCGGAACCAATCGTATTGCTCTCCATTGTCGAGAAAGATCTGCAAGCAGGCGACAAAGACCGTGAGCATGATCAGGCTGAACCAATCGAGCGGTTCTTTTGTCGTTGGGTCTTGGTAGCGCTTTAAGACCAGCCAGATGATCAGGGCGCTGATGATGCCGACGGGAAGATTGATGTAAAAGATCCAAGGCCATGTGTAATCATAAGAGATCCATCCGCCTAAAAGAGGCCCGACAATGGGGGCTGCGATCACAATGGTGCTCCAGAAGGCCAAAACGGCTGTTTTTTTCTCCGGAGGGTTAGTGGTAAGGATCAGGGTCTGGCTTAAAGGAATCAGGGGGCCTGAGGTCAGTCCTTGCAGGAAACGGAAGGAAACGAGGGCATCAAAGTTCCAGGAGGCTCCGCAAAGCCACGAAAAAAGGACGAACAAGAGAAGGGAGAGGGTGATCAGTTTGATGGCGCCAACGCGTTTTGTCAGCCATCCCGTGATCGGCAGGCCGATGGCATTGCCGACGGCAAATGAGGTGATTACATAGGTCCCTTGCTGGTTGCTTACGGCCAGGTCTCCGGCGATGTAGGGGATAGAGACGTTGGCGATCGAATAATCGAGAACGATCATGAAGGTTGCCAGCGAAAGGGCGATCGAAACGAGGTAGCGGGAAGTTCCTGTTAGAGGCACGAGGTTGGTCATTCTTCCTGCCCTGCCGTTTCTAGATAGGTCGGAGAGAGGTTCGCTTCGATGATCTGTGCAATAAGAGCATCAACTCCTTCTTCTTGACGGCTGAGGACATCGGTTTGATAGATCGGCTTAAGGGATTTTTCCTGAGGGATTTCTTTCAGTTCGACATTTCTGATATCGACAGTGACTTCCATCGACATCCCTAAGCGGAGCGGGTAGCGTTTAATCTCCTCGGGGCTCAGGCTGATCCGGACGGGAATCCTTTGGACGATCTTAATCCAGTTCCCCGTTGCGTTCTGAGGGGGGAGGACGGAAAAGACGCTGCCTGTGCCCCCTCCGATCCCGATGACAGTGCCTTGGAAGGGGATGCTTGATCCCCATAGATCGGCATAGACTTCTGCAGGCTGTCCGATTCGTACATCGGACAATTGAACTTCCTTGAAGTTGGCATCGACCCACATCTGGTCAAGAGGGATGATCGCTAGCATCGGTTCGCCGACGCGCACTTGTTTGCCGACTTGGACATTCCGCTGGGCCACGAGGCCTGTCACAGGAGAGAGGATGGTGCAGCGGTTGAGGTTGACATATGCCTCTTTGACTTTTTCTTTGGCTTTTTCGACTTTTGGATGGGTTTTGACTGTGGAATTTTCGACTTGGGCAATTGCGGAGATGAATTGGTGTTCCGTCAGCAAAAGATCGGCAAATGCTTCCTGGAGATAGGCTGAGGCGTGCTGCAAATCTTCCGTCGAAACAGCTCCTTCCTCGATGAGGGCCTGCCGGTGTTCAAAATCTTGGACGCGCCTGACAAAAATCGCCTTTTTTTTGGCGATCTCCGCTTCCAGCTCGTCCACTCTTTCAAAAAGGCCGATCACTTCACGGACCGTATCGCCCAACTCCGCTGTAGCTTTTTCCAGAGCGATTTTTGCATCTGTCCGATCAAGCTCGACAATCACGCGTCCTGCGGCAACGTAGTCGGTGTTGTCGGCTGTAATGGTCGTAACGATTCCGGGGACCTGCGGAGTGAGGAAAATCATGTTGCCGCTGACATAGGCATCGTCGGTGTATTCGTAAAAGCGGCTATAGAACCAGTAGTAGCAGCCGTAGGCGGCGCCGATGGCTGCCATGATGGCAGTCGAGTAGAAAAGGACCCGGTTTCTTTTGCTGTTAGGAGGAGAAGGTCGGATTTCAGCGGTCATGATGGGAGTCTCCCTGCGTTGCTTTTTGCGGAACCTTTTTTGCCTCATATCCCCCGCCGAAGGCTTTAATGAGCTGAAGCACTGCAATGAGATGATCTTTGCGCAAGTTGACGAGGGAGAGCTCTTGGTTCAATAGATCATCTTTTACATCCAGGACGTTTAAGTAGTTGTTAATCCCTTTTTCAAAGCGGAGCTTGCTGAGGTGATATTGGTTGTATACAGCTTCAACCGTTTCTATTTGCAGTTTCAGTTCTTCGTTTTTTGTCTGAAGAAAGATGAGCTGATCGGCAACTTCCTTAGCGGCTTGGAGCAGCAGGTCGTTATATCCAAAGACGGCCTCGTTGTAGGAAGCGACCTTCGACCGTAAATTTGCCCTGAGCTTTCCTCCTGTGAAAATCGGGAGGTGGAGGGCTGGCTCAAGAGCTCCCGTATGGCTCGACCATTTGAAAAAGTCGTTGAAGGCTAGGCTTTCGAGCCCGGCAAAAGCGGTCAGATTGATATTGGGATAAAAATCAGCCTTTGCCACGCCGATCTCTTTTGCGGCAGATTCAACTTTCCAAATTTGGGCCTGCAGGTCGGGGCGCCGCACCAGCAGATCAATCGAAAGGTTTTCAGGAAGAGGAAACGGCTCATCGAAGGCAGCAGATGGAGGAAGTTCGAGGTCTGGGCTGTCAGGCCCCTGCCCTGTGAGCATTTTGATCAGGTTCTTATCGAAAGAGATCTCCCGTTCAATGGCAACCAGCTGTTGGTCGAGCAAGCAGAGGTCTTTGAATTTGCCGAGGAGAGGGAAATTGGAATCGATCCCCGATTGCAGGCGGGAGCGGGTCAAGCCATATAGATCAAGCCGCTGCTCGAGTTTTTCGCTGAGGATTTTATTTTGTTCGAGATGGGCTTGAAGTTGGAAGTAATTTTGGGCCAGATAAGTAGTCAAGATCAGTTCAGTCTGCGCCCTTTCTGCAGCCTTTGTCCTCATCTCTCCAAGGGCCGCTTGGAACCTTTTGCGGTTTTTCCCCCAAAAATCAAACTCGTAAGAAAAATTCAGGGTTAGGTCGAGCTGGTTGGTCGTTGCGGGTACAGAGATGCCGGGTATTGTCGGATAAAAAGAACGGACAAACCCGTTTTCGCTAAAGTAGATCCATTCTTCAGTATAGTCCAAGTTGAGCTTAGGAAATAAACTGGAGCGTTGTTTGAAGGCGAGCTGTCTAAAGAATTCGACCTTGGCCTCCGCTTGGCTTAATGAGGGGTTCTGCTCCAAGGCAAGTTCGATCAGCTCGTTGAGCTGAGGATCTCCAAAGAGTTCCCACCAGCGGGCAAGAGGCCAGTCCCCTTGATCGAAGTCCTCTTGTTCCAAGGCGGATTGCTGCGCGCTTTCAAGGGGCAAGGGGGAAGAGAGCTGGGCTAAGTCGTGGTTAGGGACGGAAACGCACCCGTGCAGTCCAATTAATGCAAGTGGAAGAAAGTAATAAGAAAAACGCATAAGCGCAATTACGCCTTATATAAGGTTGTCTTTCTTATCACATAAATTAATATTATTTTTATTAAAATATAAATTGTCGGATCTTATGCCGAACACGATTCTTCAGGTTATTTTGGTATATAGATTGATAGGTCGGTAAGTATGCGACTTGCTCCACGAAGAGAAGAACTCTCTGTTTGCGGAAGCACTCTGATTGCAGTAGAGGATTCCATAGAGGATCCCTTTAATCGAGTGGATAGGAAGGCTGCGTGCATCGCTTAAGCGCGCTTTGAGGATGGCGATCTGCTGATTGCGGGCTTCGCAGGTCAACTCAGGGGTATTAGAAGAGATATTAAGGAGGTTCTGTTGAAATTGGGAAATTGTGAGGATTTGATTGTTCTCTTCCAGGATTTTCCAGAGTTTTTCAATGCGCTGAGGAGGTTCTTCAATGGCATCTTGCAAGAGCTCGTCGGTGAGTTTTACTCTTTTTTGCAGCATGTCTTCCATCAGTTCTTCAGAGTTTTGCAAGATCGCTATTTTAAATGCCAACTGAGAATAGCACCCGGCCTTAAGGAGCAGGTAAATGATATTCATCAATTCCCTGCGCGTTTCAGGATGGGGAGCTAGGAGGTGGAGGCATAGAGCGACTTGTAAAGCTGTTTCCTCTTTTGCTTTGGAGATTTCATCCAGGTCAAGGAGCTTTTGCAGGTCTAGGGCAAGGCGATGTTCGACCAATTGACAGATAGAGAGGCAACCTCTGTCGTTGATCCCCCGATGGTTGATCCGAAGGGGATAGCCCAATTCCCGCAATGCAGTATTTTCACAGCAAAAATCAGATTGTGCTGGGTTAGATTGATGCAAATAGCCTGTGATCGTCAGCTCCTCTTCCATCGAGTCCATTTCACTGAGGTCTCCCAATTGGACCGCTCGCATTTCTAAGGCGGAAGGATCGGTAAAATCGTGCCAGGCATGCATACACTCATGGATGAATGAGGCGACGCGCGAATTGCGATGGGCGATGCGCTCGCCCTCTTCATTGATGCAGATGTTGAGGTGCTTGGGATGACAGCAGCTCACCGTGAGTAGGTTCGGACGGAAGAAGCCGCTTTGTTTGTCGGAATGCAGTGTGATGTCCCGACCGGTGCTCAGCAGCCGTTGCATGATGGTGATCCCTGCAGCTGTTCGAGAAGCCTTTTCAATGATCCGTGTTGTTTTAGCGATGAAGACTTGATCTCCGGCAATCCCCTTGCCATGGCGCTCCATAAACTGCGCAAAGATCGTTTCAGACTTAGAAGGCTCCGGTTTGTGATCCACAATCCATCGGTCGATTGCCTGAGCGCTGTCTTGGAGTCGTTGCAGGGAAGTGATTGCAGATGCCATATCGCCTCTAGGAAGTTGTATTAAGGATGGCTCATTTCCATCGCATCGATCAGGCGAAGGACGTTATCATGGGCATGCGCTTGCCCCCAGTTGATCTCGTTTTGAGAGCGTCCGGCCAAGAGAGCGATTTGCGCATAGACGAGCTTCCAATCTTCATGAGACAAAGCCTGCAGTTTGTGGTTCATTGCTGCGATGAGCGCTTGGGTAAAATCTGCTCTGTCTGCAAGCAAATCGTTTGCTGCATCGGATGAAGAGCCGGATGCAGAGGGGATTGCTGCCCACTGTTGCTGAATGAGGGATTTCATTTCCAAGGGAAGCGCTTCAAACTTTTCTTGGAGGTCAGATGTGCTGCAGCCAAAATAGATCGCTTGGCATAGTGAGGCAAGCGGGGTGGCGCAGCGGTAACAATCGTAGGTCATATCTTCAACCGGGAAATAGCTTTCGTCACCCGGTAAACGATCATCTGCAACAGGACGCCCTAAGAGAAGGGATTGGAGGTTGCAGATCAAGGGATTGTCATTGAGTTTCAATGCTCTCAGGCGGCCAAGGTTGCGGATAGTCAAGGGGATCGCTGTGAGCCGGTTGTGTTGAAGATCGAGCGTGACTAAGGAGTAGAGCCGGCCAATGGTAGAGGGAATGTTTTGTAATCGATTGTAAGCTAGGTTTAGATGGATGAGGTTCTCTAGACGGTCGACCGAGCCGGGGAGGGTGGTGAGTCGGTTATTGTCAAATTCGAGGATGATCAGATTGTTTAATTGAGCAATTTTCTCGGGGATCGCCGTGATCTGGTTGTGATGGATCTCCAGAGTCCGGAGGCTGCGCAGATCGAGGAGCGGATTGGGAAAAACAGAAAGTTGGTTATGGCTAAGGGAAAGGGAGCTTAATTGAGAGAGGGTTTGGATCGCGGCGGGGAGTGTCGTGAGGCGGTTATGTGAAAGGTCAAGCTTTGATAAGTTTGTGAGGTTTCCAATGGGATCGGAGAGGGTTTCCAACGCATTGTTGCTCAGATAGAGTATTTCCAGGCTGCTAAGGCGTCCTATTGGGTTAGGAAAAGCGGTAAATTGATTATGATTGAGGTCAAGTATGTTGAGATTGGTCAGTTCGCCTATCTCTTCAGGGATAGAGCTCAACTGATTTTCGTCGAGGAAAAGCTCTTCTAGCTTAAAGAGGGTGCAGATGACGCGAGGGAAGACGTTGAATTGATTGTCACCGAGGTTAAGTTTCTTGAGATTGGAAAGGTCGCCGAGGACAAGAGGGAGCATTGTTAGGTCGTTAGCGTTTAGCGCAAGAGTTGTCAGCTGAGGGAACTTGCTGATTTGAGAGAAGAGGATAGGGGGGGGTGACTCAGAGAGGAACAGCATGGAGACTGTTTCGAGTTGATGGATATTTTCCTTGTTGTTTAACCAGCGCCTGATCTCTTGTATAGAAACAGGAGCGGGCGATCCTCCGAAATCGATTTGCGGTCGGATGTCAGACCAGATCCATTTAAGAGCTTTATCGAGCTTTTTTTGCATCTTTTCATAGGGGTGAGCTTCAAATCCTAAGACAGTGACATCGGTTGGGATCGGCGCTTCTTGTCTTTTTAAGTCTTCGGTCATATCGCAAAAACGGGAACAATGGGAGCGCTCCGGGAGATTGAGGTCTTGGGTCAGCGGTGATAAAGCCGATCTGATCGCCCGGTCAACGAAATCGTTGGCGAGGTCAGAATGGTAAATGGAAGTTTGAAGCGCCGGGTTTCTGATCTCTTTTTTCATCGCGCTCCAACAATGAGACAGGATCTCAGAGTCGACGGCTTGATGCCACCTGAAGCAGACGGCCCGAATGGAGCCAAGCATGTG
>CAZEYJ010000160.1:0-3300 GCA_964516795.1 uncultured bacterium | reverse complement strand
GGCGGTCCGGAGGGGGAAGGTTGCCTGGGGGCGTGGCCATATATGAACCTTTTATATTAAATATCAGCTATTTAAGCGTTGTTTTTTATTTATCTAGCTTCAACTTAATTGAATTCTTATATTAATTTTTAGTTAATAGTTTTAAGTTTTTGTTATTGTTTTTAGAGGGTCTTTATTGTGTCTTCTGCGGTTGGATAGAGGGGGATAAACAAAAACGCCGGAAGGGTTGCCCCTCCCGGCGTTATTTAAGACTGTTCTAGCAAGAGAGTGACCTCTCTTGCTTTAGAATGTGATCTTAGTGCTTAGTTGAAGTCGCGACGTGGACGACGTGGACGGTCGCCTTGGCTGCCCCAACGATCTCCTCCCCCTCTGCCACCTTCTTGAGAGAAGGAGCGCTCGCGACGTTGCTCTGGACGAGCTTCGTTCACGATCAGGGTGCGGCCGTTCAGTTGTTTGCCGTTCATTCCTTCGACAGCTTTGCGAGCATCATCAGAATTTGCGAATTCTACGAATGCAAATCCTTTGGACATGCCAGTGAATTTGTCGGAAATAATACGAACAGACTCGAGAGGTCCGAAAGCTTCGAACAGTTCTCGGATTTCTTCTTCTGTTGTGCTATAAGGAAGGCTTCCAACGTACAGCTTTTTATTTGCAGTTTGAGACATACTTAAAAAAATCTCCTAGAGATTAAATGATGGTAATTTCAAGCCCTTTTCTTAAAAAGAGCTCTCATTGAGTTGACTCGGGGATTGACCATCGGCTAAAACCGCTCGTTGGCGACAAAACACTCGGGATCAACACTAACTCACGCAAGTTGAGTGTCTTAGAGCTATTCCAGGCTTATGCCAGCTAGTCTATTAAAACAGATCACTAACGCTTGAGAACTATTCTATCATAATTGGCGATTTCCGTGTCTAAAGATTTTGTTGCGATCCTTTCTTTCGTTAAATTAAAAAAATAAATATAAGTCAGATTAGGCGGTAAGCTAAGACGATTGGGGGATGGGAAATGGTTTTCATGAGATGTTTAATAGGGTTTGTCTGCGGTTTGCTCGCTGTGGCCGGTGTCCAGGCCAAGCAGAGCGAAGTTTCCGATATTTGGATGGTCCGCCAGGATTTTGTTAAGTTTGGGAAAAAAGAGGTATATGAGGCGGCAAAAAAGCAATATGTCCAAGGACTTTCCCAATTTGAAAGGAAGCGGGCCCTCTTCTCTTCCTACGCCATTCAGGCGATCGATTCTCCCCAGTACCTCTATTTGACACCCGTCGGCTCCTATGGGGGACTGGACCGTCTGCTGAAACAGCAGGAAAGTTTTAAGAACTCGTTCAAGCCTTTAGATTGGGAAGCGATGATGGGAGCTGAAAACTCGGCGATGAATTTTTTATTTAATAATCTCCAGAAGTTCCTTCCGGCAGCTTCTTATGTCCCTAAAGGCAAAGAGAACTTTTTCTCTCTGCCCTACGTGTATGTGTATTGGATCCAAATTGCGCCCGGCCAATCCAGCGCGTTTGAAGATCATTTGGAGCGCTTGGTGAAACAACAAGAGGGAGTTCCTAACTGCTGGCGGGTTTGGAAGGGGACGTTCGGGCATACGCTCCCCCAGTATTTCATCGTCGTTTTCGCTGCGACAGAAAAAGAGGCTGAAGAGAGGGCCTCCCAGATCGATTTTATCTTTGGGCCTGTAAAGCAGATCGTCCGCAAGCTAAGAGAGGACAGGGGCGTTTTGCGCCTCGATTTGTCGCTGAACGTCTCCTAAGTTTGGATCAGAGAGGACTTCTTTGAGTTCCTTGAGATAATAGGGGAAGTTGTCTTTCATCCAGATGATCGGCTCTCCAGCGACAGGGGGCTGGCCGATCTGTATGTAAAGTTGCCGCATGACCTGCTCTTCGGTCAAACCTTTTTCATTGATCATTTGATGCCCAAGCTGCTTTGCAGCTTGGATGAAGAGTTCTCTTAACCGGGGAAGATTATCATACCGATGGGCCACATCTTCGAATTCGCCATTCAGATTAGGCAGCTCTTGACGCAGAATATCGATTTGACGGTTCATCTCGTGTTTATTGAAATAAGATTCTTTGTTTGGCAGGGGATTGGAGGCGTTGGCGATGAGGACTTCGAGCTTTTGCAGGGCCCATGCGATGTTGTTGCTTGGTAAAAAGCAGCGGTCGCATCGTTGAAAATTGCGCTCGCCGCGAGTTTGAGCTTCCACTCTTCGTGGGAGGAAGGTGTTTTTAAAAGTCCTTAAACATTGGGAATCGTTGACGATCTGAGAGTGGATGTGAAAGCGTTCAGCATTAACGGCGATCAGATCGGCCCCGTTGCGAGTCTCAAGGTAGCGGACCACAAGCGGCCAATAACGGCAGAGGAGCTTTTCATGCTCCTGCTCTGTGATTTTTGAGACCGTATCGAGGATTGTTCCCCATTGCATTTTCAGGGCAGATTCCTCGGCGAGGAAGGATTGGGCTTCTTCAGAATAGACCAATCTATCATGGCGCAGCTGTTCAGCTAGAGAGACCACTTTATCGACAGAGCGAAGCTCGGTGCTAAGAAGATTCCACCATAGAGCAGGTGTCTGACGGACTTTTTGCATGTCTAAAGTTAAACATGCCCGCAGAATGGAAGTCAGATCCTTGTAAAAGGAGATCGTCCGAGGCTTGATTAGGGGATTTGAGAAGAACGGGGTTTTGTAGAAATGCGATATCGATTGAGTTGCCATGGTGTTTTTAGTCTCCTAAAACATGTTCTTACGTTGCATAGCGAGGGATTTCAAGGGGAGGCCATTGGGGTTGTTGCGTGTAGCTGTGGAAAAGGGCCATGAGCTGCCGGGTTACAGGGCCGACTTGGGCCTTGCCGATCGGGGTTTGGTCGATCATTGTCACTGGCATGATCTCCCTGCTGCTCGAAGTGATAAAAGCCTCGTCGAGCCGGTCGATCTCATCGACGTGGACCGGCTTGAAAGAGAGTTCAAATTTGTCTTGGGCCAGCTTGATGACCACCTCGCGCGTGATCCCTGCAAGGACCTCTTCCGTCATGCAGGTGTATAAACGTCCTTCTTTGACCCCAAAGAAGTTGCTCGTCGTTCCTTCAAGGATTTCGCCTTGTCCGTTCACATAAAGCGCCTCGACGGCACCTTCTTGTTTGCCTTGGTTCATCGCAACAATGCCGGGGATGTATTGGGTCGTTTTGCAGGAAGGCAAGCTGCGGCTGAGGCGCGTTGTGATGACTTTAGCGCCTTTGCTGTACAGTTCCGCAGGGAAAGAAGGGAGCGGGTAGGAGAAGATGATCAGCGTTCCGGGCTTCT
>CAZEYJ010000159.1:0-13409 GCA_964516795.1 uncultured bacterium | reverse complement strand
GGTGGCATAAAAAACTCCAATCCAAGACCAATCTTTTGAAAAAAATTTTCGGCTCTGCTAAAAACTAAGCAGCCGTTAGATAAAGAGCTTTAAATTCTTTTGAACTGATTTTGCCGCCGAAGGTAGCAAAATCAGTTTAAGCTCCCGAGCAAGGAAACACGTGTTTTTCAAAACCATCCTCTACATTCTCTGCCTTTCCCCTTTTCTTTTAGTTGCATCGAATAGTGATCAAAATACGCAACACTCGAAAGGTCCTGCGCCCTCGTGGATCAAGGTGTGTGATTTTCCTTTAGAAGCGGTACCGGTTAAACCTTCGCAGGTCAACTTGCAGTATCTTTTGATGGACGCACAAAGGAACTGGGAAGAAAAGACGCTCTATCGTCATTGCGCTATTAAGGCGTTAACTAAGAGTGGTATTGAGAAGATTTCTCAGCTGAAGATTGATTTTGATCCTTCTTATACTCAAATTGTTGTGCATGCCATTCGTGTTTTTCGGGAGGGAAAATGGCATGATCGGCTAGGAAATGCACGTTCTAATCTGATTCAACGAGAAACAGATCTAGAGCGAAATCTCTACAATGGAGATTTTACACTCGTTTATTTTCTCGAAGATATTCGCCAGGGGGATATTGTCGAATATTCTTACTCGATTAAAGGAGGTCATCCGTTTTTCTCCTCTCACTACACGGATGTAGTCTATATGCAGCGAGATTTCTCTATTGAAAAGATCATTCATCGCCTTTTAGGACATCCGAACCTCTCCTTTTTCATCAATCCTATCAATACAGAAATTGAGCCTAAGATTTGTGATCTTTCCCCTTCCTTGAGAGAATGGACTTGGGAAGATTCCGAGACCTCCCCCTATACCTATGAGACGGACCAGCCTGTTTGGCATAATCCTCCGGCCCGCATAGAAATGAGCCAATACAAAACCTGGGAAGAAGTGGCTAAAAAACTATGTTCCCTATATGTTCTGCCATCGGGTTTTGCTAAGTCGATCCCTTTAGAAATGCAAGCTTTGATAGAACAATGGAAAACCTCTACAAATGCATTACCAGACAGAGCGTTGCTTGCTCTGCGATTTGTTCAAGATCAAGTCAGATATCTTGGCATTGAAGAGGGTATGGGAGCATTCCAGCCGACAGATCCCTGCATTACTTTTCAGCGGCGATTTGGAGACTGCAAAGATAAAACCTTTCTATTACATGCGTTACTTCAGTTGATGGATATTCCTTCCAAACCGCTTCTCGTCCACACAAGCCGCGGAAAAATACTTCCTGAAGTTCTCCCTACCCCTTTTGCATTCAACCATTTAGTTCTTCAACTTGAGATTGAAGGGACCACCTATTATGTAGATCCCACATTTAGCCTTCAGGGAGGCTCTTTACAGACAAGCTTTTTTCCAGATTATGAGTGGGGACTGTTACTTGCACAAGACTCAAAAGAGTTGACCGAGCTGCCCAAAGTCGTCTTTAAACATCCTACGGAAATTGACACGACGTTTACTTTAGAATCAGAAGATGTCGCTCATCTTAAGATCAAAACCGTTTACCATGAATCAAGAGCCGATCGTATGAGACGGTTCCTTGAGTGGAATGGGGTACAAGAGATTGAAGAGGGGGCTCTTTCCAAGATGCAGAAAGTCTATGGAAAGGTGACCCTAAATGCGCCCATGGAGGTTTCAGACGATAAGAGGAGTAATTCCGTGACCCTCATTGAATCGTATCATCTGCCGGTCGAAAAACTAGCGGATAGGAAAGAAATCGAGGTTTTCTCTCATGTCCTTAGACACTACCTCGAGAGCGGGATTAATCCTGAAAGGGCCGCCCCTTATGAAATCCTCTATCCTTTATGGGTGAAAGAACGTATCCATATCGACAACCCTTTCAACACTTGGGATAAATTCGAGGCAGACGATAAAAAAGAACATGAATCACTTGTATACACACTCTGTACGCAAATTGATAAGAATAGCGCAACCTTCAACCTAGAATTAAAGCACTTGAAGGATCATATTCCACAGGCTTCTCTTCGAGACTTTTGGGTTTTAGTCAATGAGATAGATTGTATTGCTCCTCATAAAATGACCATCGCCCTTTTGCCAATTTCGACGCAAAAGACGGCGTTTTCTTTCTTTTATTCGATTCCGGGACTCATCATTTGGCCTTTGCTCTACTTTTTTTCTAGAAAAAAACGAGCTGCGCAAGATCTACTCAGTTTTCAGCTGAATAACTTTCGGAAATTTTATCTTGTGATCACCCTGTTAAGCGCCATAAATATCAGCGTTAGCGCAGCTCAAGCTGCTTTTATAGGGGGCGGAATCACCGTACTTACGGCCATGGTCTGCAATTTTATTGCCATGCGCAGATCTGTGAAGATTTCCTGGCTTTTGGAAGGGTTTCTAGTTTTACAAGCCTGTGTGTTATGTTATCTGATTTTCACCCGGGCGGGCATTCAGCCTTCTGAAAGGGTTTTAGCGTCGATTGTTTGTTGTCTTTATCTAGGATCGAGCTTGCTGATCTTAAAGAAGGTTAGATCGCTACTGGTTGAAGAGAAGAAAGTGGCTCACGCTGCAAGTTGAGGAACGGTCCCCAAAGCCGTCATACCCGGTCTGCAGCCTCAGCAAATGCACTCAAATACTTTGATCGAGTTTTTTCTACATTCTTAAGAAAGAACTTTTTCATCAAGGGAGCAAAAAAGCTGATGACGTTTATTTTTAAAGTAATCCGAGTTTTTTGAAGGGAGAGTTCCTGGAACGTGCAGCTGCTTTCTTGAGCAAAAAATGGTGATTTTATTAGATATTTGCATTCCTCATAAGGTCTGACTTCCGTGACCAAAATCCTTATATGAAGGGGCTTGTTTTTGATTTTTGCCTCTATATCAGCAAGGTCAATATCTTCTTGTTCAAGGTTGAAAAAAGGAGCTTGGTTTTTCATGACAGTAATTACTTCATGATAAGCCATAAGATAGCCAGTGTTATAATCAGCATCGCCTGCCTTTGGATTGTCAGCATCTAACTTTGCTTTTTTAGCATTATCTTTAAGCAAGCCGCTTATTTCTTGTATGTAATTTTTCAAACTTTCTTTGTTCATAAATGCTTTACTGTGTTTGCTCTAAAATCCTTTGAATAGAAAATATGATGTCATCAAAATTGTCATCGGGATGTCCATCATTGCATCGATAGCGTCTTCCATTTTCGATCTCTTCGACGATCATAGCAGCTCCGTTATGACCAGAATCAATCGACTTGTTTCCTAGATGATTGACAGTCTCCCAGATGTTTTGGATCCAAACATACCCCTGCTTTGAGAAGATGGTGATTTGAATGTTTTTAGGGTCAATGAGCTGGGCATCTTCCCAGAAGATCATCTTGACCCCTTTTCCCTTTTTCCAGAGCTTTCCGCCGACTTCACAACTTCCTGTAATATCCACTGAAAGCCCCTGAATATATTCGCTATTGGTGCTTTCAATAGAAATTTTGATTGTTTGCCCATTTTCTATAGGGAATTTATCGGCTAAAACTAAGGTCTTTCCCTCGTATGAGATAGGCTGACCTTTTGCGTCCATAAACATTTTTCCAAAGCTTGGCATAGTGCTTAGCGTCCTAACTGTCTAAATTCATCGAGAGCTTGATGTTCTGCTGGCCATACCTTTACGAAATCGAAGAGCCCTCCTTCTCGTTGGGGAGGTACATGATGAAGCTCCATAGTCTCCACTTGGCTTTTGGCGTTTATTCTTTGAGGTGCAAGCCCCTTTTTCATCCTCTCCAATTGAAGAGCATCATATTCATGTGGATTGAGAAGGGCTTCATTTTTCCAAAATCGAGCTCGGACTGTTGTCCACTTTGGCACATTGCCACGAGAGGTTCTGTGTCTAATGCAATCTCCGAGATCCCATCCATTAACATCAAGAGCTTGTGTTGGAGGAATTCTCGCGCTTTTACCGGCAAATTTACTAAGTAGTCCACTCGGAAGAGGAATCATACCATATTTGCAACCCTCTTTTCCAGGCTTTCCGTTAGCATAACGTTCCGCTTGGTCGGTTGAGAGCAGCCAGTCAACCCCTCTATGAAAAAAAGCGGAGGTTGAGGCTAGGACGTCTAGAGGAGTACTCTGAATGAGCCAGGAGTCTCGTTCTTTAGGTAACATCTCCCTCACTTCTTGCATGGCCTCGGGAATAAACGAGATCACGGTGATAGCAGCATCCACCGCCTCATGGGCAAAGTATGAGCAGCAGTCTCTAGTTTTTTCGATAAGTGAAGTAGTTTGTTCGGGGGTAGCATCTTCCGGCAAACGTTCTATTTCTTTTTCTAGGAGTTGCTCTTTGAGTGCTGAAATATGGTCTTGAACGATCGTTTCCTGATCGATGGAGGCAGGAGGGGGCGGGTTGTTTTCTGTAGAAGATTGAGATGTTTCGGGTTTTGAATGACCTTTGCCTTTGTTTTTGTCTGAGTCTCCGCTTGCTGCGCTAGCAGCGGCGGCAGATCCAGCGGTTAAAGCCCCGGCAACGCCAGCAATCGCTACAACAGCAACAACGACGCCGGCCCCAATCAAGATTTCAGTTTTATGCTTCTTAACAAATTTTTTGACCTTATGACAGGCTTTCTTAAGCCAACTTTTACAGGCTATCGAATCATACTGATCGGGGCGCCAATAGGGAGTTATGATCCTTCCATCAATCTGATAGGCAAACGTGTAAGTGGAGCCTTCTGCTTTGAGTTCTTCAATATCAGCATAGAGTTCACTTCTTTCCCATCTTCCTCCAAAAGACCAGCCTGCGCCAGCTGGATCATAAGGGATTTAAGCCAATCGATCTCTAACGGGTTCATGTGATCGAATTCGTCATTTTCGATCTGTTCTACGTAGGCAATGAGCTGATCATAAGTTGGACCGGTTCCATTTAAAAGAAAGTGGGAATCAAGAGAACGGGGCTCAGTGTATTCTGTAGGTAATTGCGGAATGGCCATTGTTGGGACAGAGATAAGAAGCGTAGAGCTGATAATAGACTGCAAAAATTTCACAAGATCACCTCTAAAGAAGGTAAAGACATTTTTTTATATTCGGTGAAAATTTAACTTTCCAGGGAAATCTTTGCTTTTCCAGCTGATGATTCTCTACTGCGGCGTAGATCTATAAAAGATAAGACGAACAAACAAGTGAGGGGGTTCCATCATATGTTCACAAGAGTTGAATTTAGATGAGTCAATAAGCCAGCACGAGAATGGCAATAAGCTAGGGTCGCATCGCAGCTATGAGAGTGCATGTTATTTAGTGCATAATGTCAGCATTTGATTTGTTGTGTTTTGGTGCATTGCAGAGCTAAGTCTTCCCCACACGCGTGGGGGTGTTTCCGATTTGCAAGGGGGCTAGTAATGATGAGATGGTCTTCCCCACACGCGTGGGGGTGTTCCTCTACACCGTGGTGTATATTGGTGGGCATAACGGTTTGAAGAGGTTGGACTTTTTATGATGTTTTCAACAACGGTCTCTTGGTTAAATCGCAAATGATAGTTATTCCAAGTATAAACAGAGAAAAAACCTTTGCTACTTCAAGAATAACATACAAAAAATGAACAGAAGATGGGGGAACGGGAAGCCCTTGTGAAATGAGCTGAGCTCTTCCAATTAACTTAGGAAGTAAGATAAACGTTTGAACAATAAGAATTGCAAAAGCGAGGGAGAAAAAAGATAGCTTTTTGGGCTGCGACCTATAATTGCTGAAAAAAATAAAAAAGGCGGTCAATATTGCAAAAATCCATTCAGCCTTATTTAAAGCTGTAAAGACTAAACGCCCAATACCTAAGCCGATGGGTAAAGTTACGCCAGGCGCCCGGAATTTTAGCCAAGCCTCCATGAAACTGATTGAACATACAAAACCAATCCATATAAAAATAGGAGCAAGCACAAAAGGATTTGCTCTGTTTTTTTTGCAGCAGTTGAATATTTTCATAAGCATATCGGTTGTTCGGGGTTTTGCGAAAAATAATTTAGCGAGCAGCTTTCAAAAGTTTTTTGAAAATCTGCATAGGCGTTATCTAGTTTTTTATGAAGCGGGCACAATGTAGTATGCTCAGCAATTCCAAGAGGGCATTTATCAATTCTGGTGAATCGGTCAACGGCATTAATGATCTCAAGCAAGGAAATTTTTTCAGGGGATCTATTTAACGCGTAGCCTCCTTTTATTCCTTTTTGCGCTCGAACCAATCCCGCCTTGTTTAGGGATTGCAAAATTTTGGCCAAATAAGCTTCAGGCACTTTAGTCTCATTTGATATTTGTTCTCCTTTTAAAAAAAGATCACTTTTCTGCTTGCACAATAGCACCATGATCCTTAAGGCATATTCTGAAGTTGTTGAGAGCATAGACTCCTTTGCAGACTGTTAGCAAATTTAATTTTTAGTTTTTTTACGCAACCTGTGCATCTTCGCCGGGGCCGTTTTTTGGCTGTTGCAATTATTGCTTCAGGAAACTACATTATCCTATAATGGATAAGTTTATCCAGATGTCTACAAGAATAAAATATTGAAGGAATTTGGAGCAATATGGATTTTCTACAAGAGAACACAAGCATTGGAAGTTTGGTCATGAAAACTCCTGAATATGCAAGCCTTTTTGAGAAACTCGGACTCGATTACTGCTGTAAAGGCCATAAAACTTTGAAAGAGCTTTGCGACGAGAAGGGGTTGGATGTTTCCGAAGTGCTGCAGAAGTTGAATCAGATATCAACCGCTGCCCCTGCTGTGGATTGGAATCAGATGTCCCTCAAAGAAGTCGTTGAACATATCGTAGATACATATCATGTTTATTTAGAACAGGAGCTTCCTAGAATAAGCCAATTAATTAGAAAATTAAATATGAAGCACGGGGAAAAATACCCCTATGTTGCTGAATTGCAAGACGTTTTTGAAGAATTGGAGGAGTCCCTTTTTGAGCATATCAACGAGGAAGAAGAAATTGTTTTCCCATTTATTATACAGCTTGCCGTCAATGGAAAATCAGACCAAGAAAAGGTCAATAAATATATCAGTTCTTTAGATGAAGATCATTTGAAAGCAGGCGCTGCTTTAGAAAAAATGAGAAAATTGACAAATGATTATACACCGCCTTCAGATGCTTGCATGACCCATATTGTGATGCTGAACAGTCTAAGTCATCTAGAGAGGAACTTGCATGAACACATTCATAAAGAAAATCATGTTTTGTTTCCTAGAGCCATGAAGATGCACCAACAGATCCTTAGCATCTAGATTTTTAGAACCGGCAATGGATTTTATTTGGCGGATGTCGGAAAACTCAGCCCTTCGGGGCTGAGTTGAATCTCTAAGTTTCGGGGGGCTTTTTATCTTCGTTGCGACTGATCTGCTCCCTGCAAATTGCCCCATTCAAAAATAGAAGTTCGTGACTTTACTGCTGTCTTCGGCCACTCAAAAGCTCTGGAAAAATACCTATAGACAATGATTGGTCTTTCGTATTGAATGAGCCTTATGGGACTATCTAAATTCTACCAAGACCATAACCAGAATTTCTGGCATTTGACGTGCATCCTAGGCGCAGCCCAAAGCCTTCCCGGAATATTGGCAGGGGGGATTTTGGCCAAGGAATATGGCCAAGGCACTGCGATTACCTCGATCTGCATTGGGAACCTCATCCTGTGGCTGATTGGATGGGGGGTCATCTCCATTGCTGCCAAAAAAAGGAAAAACGCAGTTCAAAACGTCGAAGGGTATTTAGGGAAAATCGGCGGCACGCTGATGGCGCTGATCTTGCTTGTTGCTTTTTTGGCTTGGTACATGATTGGGATCAAATCTTCAACGATCGCGTTGGCTTCCCTTTTTCAACCTGATAGTGAGCAAGCTCTTAAGGTTTTAGGTGTCTTATTAGGGCTTTTTGTAGCTGTCTTGGCGATAGGGGGTATTCGTGTCATTAAGCAAGTTACGGTCTTCAGCTTTCCTTTTTTATTGTTTTTTATGCTTTGCACCAACATTAAGCAAGGTCAGGTTAGTTTTGAGGGCTCCTGGGGGATTTCCGGTATAGGTATTATCACCATTGCTGCAATTTCTTTGCCTGGGATGGTCAATTTGCCCACTTTTTTCCGCCACTCCAACTCACTTCAAGATTCGTTGATCGCTCTAACCTTAATCACAGTTTTTGATGCGTTGTTTCAAATCTCGACCGTATTTACAGGGATGACAATGCCCTCTGAAATTTTAGGGCTGTTCAATCAGAATGCTTTGGTTGCCATCTTTCCGATTGCATTTATCTGCATTTTGTTAATTTGCTTGAACTTAGTGAATATCTATTTCTCTTCTGCAGCCCTTCAGACGATCGTTCCCAGGCTTGAAGGGCCTTTGGGGTATTTATTGGTTGGGTTGATTGGTACGATCTTTTATGTTTTTTTACAGAACTCTTTTCTTCTTCTTTTCCTAGAAAACGTTGCTGATAATTGCCTGACAAATTTTGGGGTAGTGCTTCTCATCTCGTTTTTAGTGGCCGCATTGGTCAAGCATCGATCGAGACATTTTGAACAATCTGTGAGCTTTTTTTGCTGGATGGTAGGATGTATCGTTGCGCTTATCTTCCAAATCCTCAACCCTCAGAGCTTGAATTTGCCTTTCTTAGCAGGGATAGGAGGGAGTGTCCTGGCTTTCCTTCTGATCTTTTTCTTTGAAGAGACAATCTGGTCTATGAAGAAGGTCTTGTAAGAGGCTCGCTTAAACTAGTTCACCTTTAACTTAACGCCGGGGATAAAAGAGATGGGAAGTCCCATTTTATCTTCCTCATTCCAAACTTGAAGGACCTGTTTTAAGCTTGCGGGATAGATGTGAGCTGCGCAATAGAAAGAGGGGTCTGATGCTGAGACTCCTGGAGTTTTTTGATGATGATCGATGAGGTTTTTGAGTAATTCTTCATCTGGGCTGATTGGACTGTTGTCAAATTCAGGATCATCTGTGACTTTAAAAAATTGAGGATAAAATACATCGCAAGCTAGAAGAAGATTAGATAGTTGATCTTGCCAGGGCTCCATTTGGAAAGAGAGGATCTCTTTATCCAAATCTTCTGCATAAGCGCAGCCGCCAAGCACAACCACGGGTTCGTCATGGTGGAAGAATTGCAATAGTTTGATCTCTTCGTGAGGTATCGGCCTCAAACTTTCTTGCCCATCCCCTTCAAAAAAACAAACATACCGGTCTTTTAGATTTCCAGACAAATCGAGGATATCGTTAATTAGGGCGACTTTGGCTTTTGATTTGATTAAATGGGCAAAAAAGACCTGCATTGAGAAGAGATTGGAAGCATATTTCACACCTCGTTTATCTGTTCTGACTCGGTCTGCCTGAATATATTTCCCCCACATGTGAAGAGGGGCGCCACTCACTTGCATGTCGGGATCCATTTCTTGAGTATAGGCTGCATATCGAGTAGCGATCAGATTTGAGTAGTGTTTTTGTAAATAATGGGCGACCTGATTGCAAAACGTTGTACTGATGGGAGCAATGGTCTTCAGTTTTTTTGTAACGGTCCTGCCTCCTTTGACCGGGTCGCTTTCTTTGATCAGTCCCAAAATATAGAGGCAAGCCAAATGGATGATCGACTGGGGGACCCACCAGGTGCATTCGGCATTTTCACAAGGGATGCCGGCTAACTCCTGGACCTTTTGCTCGCCTTCTTGTTGAAACAGATGCAGGTCGAGTTGGAGAGCGGAACGGATAATCGTGCAAGCGAACAAGGCCATCCCATGGCAGCAGTTGGAGGTCGTATGGGCATCAAAGTCGTTATATTTTCCTTTCAGGCAGCTCTGTAGGGCTCCTAGGACGGCGCGGTAGCAAAATTCGAGTTTATCTTTAGCAATGGCGCATTCGTGATGATCGAGGAAACCTAGGATTGCAGTCACGGGATGATAACTTTCTCCTAAAGCCAAGGAATCGGCTTCGTAAAAAAAACCGGGTGAAATGGCATCGGGTGCTGAGTTCAACTCGATCGTGCTAGACTGCATAGATAGCCTGTTTAAATGGGTTTAAAGGGGAGCTTGCCCTGATCATAAAATGCCTACAGTGGTTGACGCATAGGCAGGGGCCTCAAAGATGCCTTCTTCACAGGAAAAGACTTTGCTGGCTAAGGCTGCATAAACGTGTTGGATAAAGAAAGTCGAAGGGTTCTCTGCTGCAAATCCTTCAGCCAAGGCGCGCTGTTGATAGATGCGGTACTCAGGATCTTGGGTGTTTTCGAACATGTGGTCAAGGGCCGGATCGGGGTATTGGCGATGGTCTGCAGCGCCGGCTAGGATCACGTCGATGACCGATTTGGCGCTCATCTCGGCTGTCCATTCTGATTTAGACCAAGAGTCTTCATTGATGCAAGCGATCCCTTGAACGATGCAGGCGGCTCGGTCCAGATCGGAAGGATGGACAGACTGGTAGGTCCCGGTCTCATCGACTTGGTAGAAGAGTTTTTCTTCATCAATTTGGACGTATCCCTCTCCGCTTTTTTTCAAAAATTTGGCGTGAAGGATGATGGGGATCTGATTATGCTGGGCAGTCGCTAAGACTGTTTTACAAGCCCAAAACATCGGAATGCAGGGGAGTCCATTATGGGTTACGGTAAAGGCGTCGGATGCCATGACAATTAACTGGAGATCTTCCATCGCCAAAGCTTGCTGCCGAACAAATTCAACAGTGGCTTTTGCTAGCATTTTTCTCAAGTTGTTGACTAGGTTGATGCTGAAAGAAGTGGAAACATCGCCATAGCGTTTTAGGTGTTTGGGGGCTGTATGTTCAATACGAAAGATTGTTGAAATATGTTTTTCATCTATGTCAACAGTTTTCATTTCAGAAAGAAGGAATGATATAATTAAAATAATGGCTGAATGTGAAAAATAAATGTTTAATTTGTGTTCTTCTATGACCGATTGAAATGATTGGTCACTTCTCATTAGCTTATTTAAAGCTGAAGGCTCTAAAAGTGTGTTGACCCGATCCAATGCCTCCATCAGACTATCTTTGGAAAATAAAAGATGAGGTGTTTCTGAAAACTGCAGACATAGCCAAATGGCTCGAATTTCACAGGCATTTTCACCGACTAAACTATCTAATTTTTCGTAATCTCTGTGTTGAATTGCATGAGTAGCTTGCAAAGCGGCTCGGATAAGAGCTTGATATTCCTTCAAGGAAGAGCGTAGAGCGCCATTTTTCCTAGATGATAAATCGTAAGGTAATAGCTGAGTTAAACTAAACATTACATTACCAAATAAAGATTAACGAATAAATCATGGTCAAGAACAATACACATTTTTAAGTAATATTCCAACGCAAATCAAAGATTAACAATGGGAAAAATTAAGTGTTATTAACAGCTTTTTCGAGGAAGTAGCCGCTAATTGACCCTAGAAAAATTCCAGGTAAAGCAATTAAAGGCCCTCCTAAAACAAAACCGATAGCGCCTCCGGCGCAAGCGCAGAACGCTTTACCGAGAACAGCGTATAGCTTAAAAATATTTTTTTCTTTCTTCATATTACCTCCTGTTTTTTATTAATTTAATCAGGATTATATTTAAACGATCTAATAATTGTCAAAATTATTATTATTTTATTTTAAATATTTAGATTATATGTAATGTAATGTTCGTAAATAGAGTGTTTTGAATCTGAAGATATTTTTTGTCTCTGATGAAAACTAAGATAGAAGTCTGGCAAGAAATATCTTTAAGCCTGTATATACAGACTGAAGATTGTCCTCTTTCTTTTACAGTATGTTATGGAGTTAATCGGCAATGCAGAAAAGCCGGATTGTTTATGACAATCAGAACTATTTTCAATTAGCCAGTATTCCAAGTGCCGGTGCGGGATTTTCAGTCATCATTATTGGCAAGAATTTAGCAGCCCTTTATGGGGCGGGAACAGCGATTTGTTCCATTGTCTTGGGTAATCTCATTCTTTGGGTGATCGCCATTTCTGTGATTTCCATGGTGGACAAGGAAAAAGCCAATGCGATCGATAACATTAAAGAATATATCGGTCGCTATGGGGGCATGACCGCAGCTCTTATCCTGATGATCGCTTTTCTTAACTGGTATGCTTTTCAGATCACGTTTTCAGTGGATAGCTTAAATCATTTGTTCCAGGGAGGGATCTCGAGCGGCATGATCATCCGGATTGGGGCTGCTGCTGGACTTTTTTGCGCTTTGCTTGCAATTGGGGGTATTCATTTGTTGAGGCGGGTCAGTGTGATCAGTTTGCCGATTTTATTAGGGTATTATCTGTATGCAGTGACTACGTTTAGCGGGACTGTTGTTCTGAGTGGGACGTGGGGGCTTTCTTTTACGGCGGTGACGACGGCTGTGTTTGCTTTGTTGCCAGGGATCATTAATTTTCCGACTTTTTTTCGGCATTCTCGCTCGAAAGCGCATTCGTATCTAGCTTTGGCGCTGATGACTTTGTTGGTCACTTTTTTTGAGGTGTCGACGATCTGGATGGACTTTTCTGTCAGCAGCGGACTGTTTGGCGCTGTTTTAATGGGGGCGTTTGTATTGGTGATCTTGACTTTTTGTAATTGGCTCAACATCTATTTCGCTTCGGCGTGCTGGGAGACTTTTTCGGTGCGGTTTGGAGAGTCGAGGGGATTTGCGATCATCGGGTTGTTTGGGACGCTGATCTATACGTTTGTCCAAATTTCGACGCCGGTCCAATTTTTGCAGGATCTGACGAATGCTTATATTGCGACGTTGGGGAGTGTTCTTTTGATGGCGTATCTGACGCGGATTATTGTGAAGCATCGGTTGAGGCCTTTAGAAAAATTGATCAATCTGGCCACTTGGCTGGTTGGCTGTGTGGTGGCAACCGGCTATGAACTTGGCCATTTCCTTAAAGGATCGGAAGCGTTGTTTGCAGGGGTGAGCGCCAGTCTGTTGTTTTATATGAGTGTGATCGTTGTGGAAGAGACGGCGTGGGCTATGAAAACGTGGAAGAAAATCCCGAAAGCGAAAAAGGGGTGATATGGCAAAGAGCGCTGTGGTTTCTCATGAGCTGCCTGATACCAATCAATCTGTTTGGCAGCTTGCTGTCATTCAGCTGAGCGGCTGGATGAGCTTGCCGATCTTGGCGACGAGCGTTCTGATTCTTCAGGATAATTCATTTTATGGGGCGGTGCTGACGATCTTGGTCGGTAATGCGATCCTCTGGTTTATCCGGCTGGGGATTATTTTGATGAGTTATCGCCAGCGGCAAAGCACCTTGGACATCTCGCGGGCTTATTTGGGCGACCGAGGGGCTTATTTCATCGGGGCTTTGTTGTTGGTCTCGACGCTGGCCTGGTTTATTGCGCAGACGACGGGAGCGAGCACAACGCTGACCCATCTGATCAATATTCAGGAAAATCCCAATATCAATCAGTTCATTCAGATGAGTGTGTTGCTCGGGG
>CAZEYJ010000158.1:0-6402 GCA_964516795.1 uncultured bacterium | reverse complement strand
AGGGGTATGTCCGAGAAAAGATGGTCTCTGTTGCCGATGAGCCCTATTTTGTCGCCTACGAGCTTGAGACGCTTGCGCCATTTATTTTATCCCTTCAAAAGCAATTGCAAAAAGGAAGGGAGCTGTTCGTCCGCGTCAATAAGATCCAGCCTGCATCCAAAGCGGCAGGCAAGGAGTGGCTCGCCGATTTGTCTTATGAATCGGAGATCGGCTCTGTCGATGCGCAGACAATATGGGAAGGGTTGCTCGGCGGCAGGAAATATCTGTTCACCTCCGCCGGACTGATCGTTTTAAAGCAGACCCGGTTCAATTGGTTGAAGACGGTCCAGAAGAAACGGTGGCAAAAAAACGGAAAGGTCCTCCGCCTGACAACCATGGACTGGCTCCGCTTGTCTGTTTTTGACGATCTCAGGCCTCCAAAAGACAAGGAATCAGAGGCAGACCAGACGCGCAAACACCTTCAGGAGCTGTCTAGCTTTAACAAGGACCTTCCGATCGATCTGTCAGGATTTAAGAGCGATTTGAGGGGCTATCAAGAGGTTGGGGTCAAATGGCTTTGGTTCCTCTATAACCACGGGCTGTCAGGACTGTTGTGCGATGAGATGGGCCTTGGAAAGACCCACCAGGCGATGGGCTTGATCGCCGCAGCAAAAAATGAGCAGCCGGGAAGGAAGTTCCTCGTCGTTTGTCCGACTTCCGTGGTCTACCATTGGGAAGACCTGCTGAAACGGTTTTTGCCCCAGGTCAAGGTCTTTGTCTTTTATGGCGTCAGCAGAAAGTTGGAGGCCTTTAAGGAATCGGATGAAGTCCTCCTTACCTCGTACGGGACGTTGCGCAGTGAGAAGAAGGCGTTGTCGAAAATTGAGTTCGACCTCGCTATTTTCGATGAGATCCAGACGGCAAAAAACATCCATTCCCAAACCCACAAGGCGTTGAGGACCGTTAAAGCGAAGATGCGTATCGGCCTGACGGGAACGCCGATTGAAAACCGGCTCCTCGAGCTCAAAGCCCTATTTGATGTGGTCGTCCCCGGGTACATGCCTCCCGAAGCCCAATTTAAGGAGATTTTTGTCAATCCGATCGAAAAGAACCAGGACTCGGAAAAAAAGGCGCTGCTCACCCGATTTATCCGCCACTTTATTCTGAGGAGAAAAAAGTCAGAGGTGCTGCTTGAGCTGCCTGAAAAAATCGAGGAGATCTCCTATTGCGACCTTTCTGAAGAGCAAGAGCAGCTCTACCGGGCTGTCTACCTCAAGCAAAAAGAGGCGCTGATGCAGGATCTGGAGAATAAGGCCAAGCCTATTCCCTACATGCACGTCTTTGCTCTCCTGTCGGCGCTTAAACAGATCTGCGACCATCCCTGTTTGATCACAAAGAAGTTCGATGATTTTCAGAAGAGCCATTCAGGCAAGTGGGACCTCTTTGTTGAACTGTTGCAGGAAGTGCGCGACAGCGGGCAGAAGCTTGTCGTCTTTTCCCAATATTTGGACATGCTCAATATGATCGAAGCGTATTTAACGGAACATCAGATCGGGTTTTGCAGCATCAGGGGGAGCACGCGCGATAGAAAAACGCAGCTCGAAAAATTCCGCGACGATCCGAAAAGCGAAGTTTTTGTGGCCTCGCTCCAAGCAGTCGGCGTTGGCGTCGACCTTGTCTCCGCTTCCGTCGTGATCCATTATGACAGGTGGTGGAACCCTGCAAGGGAAAACCAGGCCACCGACCGCGTCCACCGGATAGGCCAGAACCGTGGAGTCCAGGTCTTTAAACTCGTCACAAAAGGGACAGTGGAAGAGCATATCCATCGGATCATCGAAAAGAAGATGGCGCTTGTCGAAGGGGTTATGGAGTATGACGATCAGGACCAGCTCAAAGGCCTTGACAGACAAGAGCTATTGGAATTGCTGTGGCTGATCGACCGAGACCTTTCCTCATGAACCGGTGGATGTACCTTGATTTTAACAGCTATTTCGCCAGCGTCGAACAGCAGCTCAATCCTTACTTAAGAGGAAAGCCTATTGCTGTGATCCCGGTCGAGAGCGAAGCGACCTGCGCGATTGCAGCCAGTTATGAGGCAAAGGCTTTTGGCGTGAAGACAGGAACGCCTGTCTGGGAAGCCAAAAAGATGTGCCCCAAGCTGATCTGCGTTGTGGCAAACCATCAGAAGTATGTCGAGTTCCATGAAAAAGCCCTTGAGGAAATCGAGCGCCATATTCCTATAGAGAAAGTCTGCTCCATCGATGAGGTCGCCTGCTATCTCATGGACAATGAGAGCAAAAATGTGGCGCAGCTTGCAGCCAACATCAAGCGAGGGCTTCAGAAAAATGTCGGCGAGTGCCTTCTCTGCTCGATTGGAATCGCGCCCAACCGGTATTTGGCAAAAGTGGCCAGCGACATGCAAAAGCCCAATGGCCTCACCTTCCTCAATCAAGAAGATCTTCCGGCAAAACTCTATGCGCTGAAGCTGCGCGATCTGCCCGGTATTGGGGCCAATATGGAACTGCGCCTAAAAAAACAGAGCATTTTCGACTTAAAAAAACTCTGCTCTTTGGACTTGTCCCAGATGCGCAAAGCGTGGGGAAGCGTCGAAGGGGAGAGGATGTGGTACCACTTGCGAGGGATCGATCTTCCCGATCGAGAGACACAGCGAAGAAGCGTTGGTCATAGCCATGTGCTGGCCCCTGAGCTTAGAGATCCGGACAAAGCGAGGGAAGTGGGAAGGCGCCTCATGGCCAAAGCGGCAAGCCGCCTTCGGCGCATGGGGCTAGTCGCTTCAAAAATCAGCCTATCCCTGCGCTTTGAGGATGAAGGACATGTTGAGCAAAGCGCCCCCTGCGACCGGGTCTCCGATAGCCTCACCTTGCTATCTCTTTTTCATGAGATGTGGGAGTATATGCTTCCCAAGACCCGGATCAAAAAAGTCTCCGTCGCGCTCCTTGATTTAGAAGCGCAAGCGTGCGGCCAGCTCGAATTTTTCCAAGACAAGGGCAGAGAGAAAAAAGAAAAAATCTCCCAAGCCCTCGATCTGATCAATCAAAAATATGGGAGGGATTCCGTCTCTTTTGGGACCCCTCCTACTCACACCAAAACGTTTTCAGGGACCAAAATCGCCTTTACCAGGATTCCCGACAAAGAAGAATTTTCAGAGTAATTATAGGGGACGGCTTCAAAATTTAAGTAGTTTTATGAGAAACGAGGGAATAAAGAAAGTCAGGAGCGAGATCTGCTCCACAGTCCCAGACAATAGTTCCCAGATTTTTATCGACTCGAACAGTTGCAAAATAGGATGGTTCCTTGAGCTTTGAGAAAACTCCTTCAAAAGGAACGATCTGAGAGATGTCGATTTCTCCGGACAAACCATCTTCAAATCGCATATAAAGGACATAGTTTTTAACGACTTTTACTTCGACAATGTCGTACAGCATTTCCCTTACTCCAAAGGTGGGATTTTTTTTAACTCTGAAAGTTTTTGAGCAAGTTCCCAGTTAGCCCTTAATGCCTCTTGGTTTATACTAGCCCATTCTATGACTAATCCTAGGACTTTGGGCGGCAATTTTCCCTCTGTTACGGCTAAAGTGTCAATCGAAATCATTGCTTTGTATTCATTATACCTAACATGAAAATGCGGTGGATTATCTTCTCTGTAGTACATGGCGACAATGATTCCGAGAAATCGACAAATTTCAGGCACAACCCTTCTCCTTTCTATAGCATTAGGAATTTATTTCGTAACGGGATTTTTTAAATAAACTGTCTAATTTGCAGAAGAAGAAATGGATTATTTTTCAAGAAAACAATGAATCTAGGAGGAGGTAATAACCTCTTCCTAGATTAAGAAGAATTTTCAGAATAGCTCTTATTCCAAATGGTCGATTTGGCCTGTTTCTAGAGCGCGCTCCAGCGCTTTGAGTTTCAGCTGATTGGCATCGATGCTGATCCTTGGAGCTGAAACCTCTCGCTTTTGAGCAGGCGCTGCCGGGTCGCTGAGGACAACTCTCTCGAGTCTGGCCAGCTCGGTCTGCCACGTTTTTTTATCGCGGTCCCGGCCGGCGCAAGCTTGTTCCAGGTCTTGCTTTTCTTTTGAACATTCTTCATAGATTACTGAGATTGTTCCCAGAGTGTGCTCGCTGCCATTCCACATGAAGCGCTGCTGGTGCAGCTCATCGTGTGTTTTCAGTTTCTCTTGAGCTTTCTGCTGAACTTCAACTTGTTTGTTTTCAAGTTCGATCAATCTCGCTTCGAGACTTTTCTTTGAGTTCTGCATTTGAGGAAGAGTTGCCGTTATTTCTACGCCGTTGACCTTCAGGCGGCTTGAAGAGCCCAGTGCAATTTTCTCACTGAGCAGGACGACCTGCTGTTTTCGCGAACTGATTTGTTCGTTGTAGTCTTTTTCTTTTGCTCGATCCTCTTTAATCCCTTGTTCAAGAAGCTCCTTGTCCCGCAGCGCTTTCGCGATCAGAAGAGAGTCTTTGCGCGTTGCGAGCAAAGAGAGCTCTTTTTCCACCTTTGTCTGCTGCTGGAGGACCTCGCTTTGATTCTCGGGAGTTGCAATAGCGTTGAGTTGTCTTAATCGGGAGGTCTTCTCTCGGATCTCTTTATGGAGCGAAGAAATTGCCGCTGAAGGGTCGTTAGGCTGTTCCCGTCCCAAGGTCGCTAACATCAGGTCGATCTCCTTGATCCGCTTTCGAGCGGCGACATTCTCTACCTTTGCTTCTTCGATCTTTTGGTTCAAGGCTTGGATCTTGTTCGCTTTTTCTTGAGCGCGGTCCTTTAAGCTGACTTTTGGCGCTGCAGGGCGGGCTAAAGGAGGAGGAGGCGGTGGAGGAATGGTTCCGGGAGGAGGCGGCGGAGGGGTTGCCCCGGGCGCCATCGCCGGCATTGCAGGCGGCGGAAGAGGGATCTTTTCGGAAGAGATCTCGTTTTCCAAAGGCAATTCTAGTTTGTGATAGTAGCGCGCAAGGGTCGCCGGAGCTTGCTCTAAAGCCAGGCTTACAAATCCCTGAGGGTCTACAATGCCGACTTCAAACTGTTCCCAATGTTCAAAGGCGAGTTCAATGTGGCTTTTAAGGAAGAGGCACACATACGTGATGCGTTGCTCTAAAGGAAAACGGAAAGAGGTGAAGTGGGCAGCAAGAAATTCGGGATTGGTATCAAACAGCAGATCGGCAGCTTCTTGCTTGAATTCTTCGTTCAATGAGCACTTCTCATTTGTCGTTTCTAAGATCAGTCTGACAGCTTTCAAAAACTGATCGGATAGAAGACTGCGACCTTGAACAGATGTGGATACTCCCCCACTGGACGTTTCCAGGACCCGTGAGACAGTGTTTAAAAATTCTTCGGAAGGGTTCTCTTCTTGTGCTAGTGTGATGAAGTTTTTCTTCTGTTCGATGAAATGTTTCAACGTCGTGTTCAAGAAGGGTTCCAACAGTGCTTTTTCACGGATCTTGAAGCAATCGATGAGCCCAATAGCTTTTTCCAGGGAAGTCAAGCTGGGTTGATGGCCATACTTTGTCGTAATCAGTTCAACGATTTGCTGTTCATTGAGCAGTTGTGCTATTTCATTTCCGAACACACTAAAGATATTGAGATTTGGCGTATGGATGAGAAGTCTTTTACAGAGGTTGAAGAGATCGTTGGCCCCTGTTAATTGCTCCTTGGAAAGGAGCGCAAAAGTCTCGATATGGCTGTGAGGACACGTGGCTTTAGCTAGCCTGTCTTTTTGGTATGCTCTGCTTATTTCCGCTTCTTCGTCAGAGTCGTAATCGCAGTCTCTGTCTTTTGGAGTATATTTTGAAAAGGCATCGCAGACATTCTTCAGTTTGTTGCCTATTTCCCGCATTTCTTTGCCCGTTAAGTGCTTAAAATAGCGCGTGGAGTTGAGGAAAGAGTGATGCTCGCCGTGCTCTATCAGCTCATTGGCCACTTTTACCTCTCCTTCCTTGCCGAGGTCCAGCATGTTGATTGCAAGGCCCAATAATCCGCTGTCCTGAAAGTTGAGCTGCACAACAAGCTGGACTTTCTGGTCGAGGCTGAAATGGTCGAATTTGTGGTCTTTTAAATCGCGATAGAGGCGGGATGATAAGAGGCCTTCATCATCTTTGTAAGTGCCAGTTGCAATTTTGTGCATCACATCGTTAAAAGAGAGGGGCATAGATTTTTCCTTTTAAGAAAATGTAGTTGAATTTGTTTTTAAGTGATATTAGTTTAGTTATTTGTTTAAGTCAACTTTTTAAATCTAAAATATTTAGTTATGTTTAATAATTTGTTTCTTGATTTTTTTAAGCGTCGTGACCTCCCTTAAGTTTTTATGATTAAAATTTTTTTAGCCTCTGAGGGTAGGGTTGGGACGCTTTTCTTCTGACTTTTTATTGAGCATTTGTTAGAATCCCTCCTCCATTCATT
>CAZEYJ010000157.1:0-3640 GCA_964516795.1 uncultured bacterium | reverse complement strand
ATGGCAAACAGGTGGAAACGAGATCAGCTAAGAGCTTAATGAACGACGTGCTATGGGATACAGCAAAAAAAGTGGCCGGATGGGTTGGTGGAGCGTTTGTTGCAATTGTTGTTTTCGCTATCTTGCTTGCCGTGGATGTCGTTGCGTGGCCGGTGACTTTGCCAGCTAAGCTTATCGTTCTTACAATCCTTGTTTTTTCAGGAGGCTCTGTAGGGGATGCTGTTTATCAGATAGCGTGCCATGTTAATGAATTCATCACAGAAAGACGATCATCTGAAAAGAAAGGTGACGAGTCTAAAAGTCCAGATGTAGAAGTTCAAGAGCCTACTTTCAGAAAACTTGGAAAGGCAGCGCCGATATCTGAAAAGGCAGATGTCGATTCTAAAAGTCCAAATCAATCTAACAAAAAAGAACTAGTTATCCAAGAAAATCAAGAAGTAACCCGACCACGGGAAGAAGATGAACCTCTTCATTTACAAGAATCAAGACTTTTTTATCCTCAAGCCTCTTTTCCGGAGAATGGTAATTCTCAAGTCTTCTTTCGGGGGAACACAAAAGAGCTTCTAGAAGAACGAGGGGCTTTTCGCAATGATGATCATAGTAAATCTGAACCTGCTTTTGACTTAACTCGAGCAAAAACGAGCTTTAGATTTGACTATGGACGCGGAATCAATTTCTCTGTAGTACATGATGAACATGTTGACACATGGTCAATTTTTATTGATGGCATTGGGAAAATCACAGAGCCAGAAAAAAAAGAAGGTTTAAAAAAGTTACAGGAAGAGTTTGAAAAGTATAGTTGGAAAGAAGAAGAGATTCTTTATCTTCTATCTTTTGTTGGTCAGTTTAGTTTAAACGCGTTACAACATGTTTTATCCTCTTCTAAAATGACGGATAGGGAGCAGCGTATTTGTTTAGCGACAACACTAGATCCTATTGGGGATCGAGAGGCTTCGGTTATAAAAAGAGAGATCGAAACCATAAAACATCTCCTGGGTCAAGAAGAATCGTTTATAAGTAAAGAGGATCTTGCATTATTACGGAAAGGGCGCAGGGATTTGCTGAACACTGGGTATGTGCGTCCGGAAATGATAATCAGCTATCGTCTTGATCCTGAAAAGAAAGTTTTTACTGTGGTTTATTCTATCGATCGAACCCGACTAGGTAGTTTGCTAACTGGTTATTTTGACTTAGGTAATCGAGAAGACGGATATCCAGAAAAATTAGCTCTTAAAGCAGAATTTAATTTGAACAGCGAAAGTTCAGAATTTTTAAAATATAGTTTTAGCGAAGTTAGCGAAAAGGATTTTCTAGAAGAGCAGAGAGAGAGGGCGATGATAGAAGCGGAGATGATGAAGAAGTATCCGGTAAATTCAGAAATGGTTGGTGGGGAGGATTATTCAGAAGGCGAGTTGACAAGTTCTCCTGATACAGGATTAGCAATTTCTGTTAGTACAACTTCTCCTGATACAGTAGATACAACTTCTCCTGATACAGGATTAGCAATTTCTGTTAGTACAACTTCTCCTGATACAGTAGAAGGGGATTTGAAAGAAATAATAGACCCTTCGACTGGCAAGAAGCTAAAAATTTTAGAAGTTGATTCCGAAAACGATGAAATGCTTGTTGTGGAGCTTGACTAAGAACCTCGTTACGATGTCTTATAACTTTCTGATTGCAGGGGGCTGCTGAAGGCAGTCCTCTGCAACTTTCTGTTTCTAAGTTGCAATTATTTTCATTTCTTTTTATAGCAAGGGTTAAAGACTGCCTGCGGATTTGGCTTTCGTCGATTTTTTGGATTATTTTGGCCGATTTTTGATTCTTCTTCGGGGGGTAATATACGTTATGTTGATATTACCCCCCGAAGAAGAATCAAAAATCGGTTCAAAAGAACCGAAAAATCGACAGAAACCAAATCTGCAGGCAGTCTTCTAGACTCAATAGAGGATTATCCCATGCAGCCTATCTTAGCGTTTTTAGATCGCTTGTATAATTCATCTGAATACACGTTTTTTCATTGGAGGCATCCTTATCTCTTTTGGATGATTTTCCATGCGGCCATTTTGGCCTTTTTGGCGATCGACCTGTTGTTATTTAGGAAGAAGCTCAATTTGACTCGGCTAAGGGATGTGATGCTGTTCAATGGCTTCTGGATCGTTTTGGCGCTGGTCTTCAACGGGTTTATCTATTACTGGAAGAATTGGGATGTCGCGATGCAGTTTTTTACTGCCTATGTGATTGAAAAGTCGCTGAGCATCGATAACCTGTTTGTCTTTTTGGCGATCTTTACCTATTTCAAGGTCCCTCTTGCCCATCAGAAAAAGGTGCTTTGCTGGGGGATTATAGGGGCGTTGCTGCTGCGGGTCGTCTTCATTTTGGTCGGTATCAGCCTCATTAAGCAATTTCACTGGGTCTCTTATGCGCTGGGGGCTTTCCTTGTTTTCAGCGGAGCGAGGTTTTTTGTCCAAAAGCAAGAGCCTGTTTCTGAGAAGGTCGGTTGGCTTGCGCGGTTGCGCTTTATCCCGACGACGCAGAAGAGGGGGGATGGACAGTTTTTTGTTAAAGAGGGCGGACAATGGAAGATGACCTATCTGTTTGCCGTCCTGTTGGTGATCGAGTGCGCTGATGTGATCTTTGCGGTTGATTCGATCCCAGCGGTCTTGTCGGTCACAACCGATGCGTTTATTGCCTATACCTCGAACGTGTTTGCGATCTTGGGACTCAGGTCCCTTTATTTCACTTTGGCCAGCTCGCTGGAGAAGTTAAAATATCTCAAGTCGGGGCTGAGCGCGATCTTGGTCTTTACCGGGTTGAAGATGTTGATGGCCAAAGCGTTTCATGTGCCGGTCGAGCTGACCCTGGTCATCATTTTCCTGATCCTCGCCGTGACGGTCGTCCTTTCTCGGGTGGTAACGGATGCTAAGGATTAAGAAGCTGTCCTAAAACCCCAATTTGGAGCCAAATCTGCGCTTTTTTCGCAAAGGAAGTTTTCTCGCAAATTGCCTACGCTCATTGGGGTATGTGAATTTGCGAGAAAACGTCCGTTGCGAAAAAATCATCAAATTTGTCTTCCAAAGCGGGTTTTAGGACAGCTTCTAAGTTTTCTTTAAGAGCTCTGAAGCGGCGGCTTCGTCGGCTATCCAGAGGGCTTTGTGCTCGGGGGTGCCGACGCGCTGGGCGGGAAGGTCGGTCTGATCAGAGGAAAGCACTTTGGGCAGCATGAACTTCTTCTGGGCCCCTAGGACATAGATGACGATGTGGCTTGATTGATTGATGCAGTCGAAGGTCATGCTCATCCTCCAGACCTTTTTTTCAGGCAGGTAGTTGGCGATGATGAGGCGGCCGGAGGCGTTGAGCCCTTCTGTATGTGGGAAGAGAGAGGCTGTGTGGCCGTCGTCTCCCATGCCGAGCATGATGAGGTCGAAAGGGCGTCCTTGGAGGGTCTTCTTGATCAGTTCTTCATAGGCCAGGGCATTCTTTTCAATATCAGTTTCTGCGGGCATCCGGTGGATTTGGGCCGGAGGGATGGGCATTTTGCTCAAGCCTGCGTCCATGGCCATCTTGTAGTTGCTCTCAGGGTCGGTGGGGGGAACAGCTCTTTCATCGCTCCAGAAGAGGTGGATTTTTGTCCATTCGGAGG
>CAZEYJ010000156.1:0-7422 GCA_964516795.1 uncultured bacterium | reverse complement strand
TTACTGGTTCTTGACCGCTTTGAGCAACAGTCTTTACATGTTCATGTATATCCTGATGTTCCTCTCCGTTTACCGGCTCCGCTCCCAAAAACTTGAACGGGCCTTTAAAATTCCGGGAGGCAAACTAGGGCTCGGCTGTATCAGCTTATTAGGGCTGGTCGGATCGAGCTTGACCATCCTTTTCGGATTCATCCCTCCCGAGAACGTCAATATCGGTTCGGCCCTGCGGTACACCGTGATGATCGCCCTTGGGAATTTGCTCTTGATCCTCCCGATTTTCCTTTTCATTGCCTATAAAAAGCGCCGAAAAAACTAACAAGTTTCTTCATAGGGCAGATGTTTTTAAAAATCGACAGAACCCCAAGTTTGTAGACAGGCTCTAAACACCGTTATACCGAAACAACCTGAAGAATCGGTTTTCGGCTGCGTCGGCTTTTCTTCAATCTGTCGATCTGATCCTCGGTCCGTGGCTATGAACACTGCCCCTTCGGATCAGATCGACAGATTAAAGAGCCTTCTTGCCGAATTCCCGATTCTTCAAGTTGTTTCGGTATAGTTTTTGCATTGCTCAAAATTTTCTTTTGAATTAGTTTGGGTAAACACGCTAACTAAGAGGCTGTATGCAACATCCTTTTGCCCAAGAAGTCCAAGAATGCAGAGCGAGCGAATATGCGATCAATCCCCTCTTGTTCAACCGCTGGTCGCCTCGATCGATGACCGGAGAGGAATTGAGCGAAGAAGAGATTTTTGCTTTATTTGAAGCAGCCCGATGGGCCCCCTCTTCCTATAACGAACAGCCTTGGCGATTTCTCTATGCAACAAAAAATTCTCCCGAGTGGCCCCTCTTTTTTAACCTCATGATCGATTTTAACAAGGGATGGACAAAAAACGCCGCCATGCTGGTCGTCGTGATCTCCCATCGCGTGTTTGAAAGAAACAAGAAAAATGCAAAGACCCATAGCTTTGATACGGGGGCTGCCTGGATGTCGCTGGCAATCGAAGGGAGCTCGCGCGGGCTTGTCGTCCATGGAATGGAGGGATTCGACTACGACCAAGCGAAAACTGTCCTAGGCATTCCTGACGAATATCAAGTCGAGGCGATGTTTGCTGTAGGAAAAAAAGCTCCTGTCGGCGCGCTTTCTCCCGAACTCCAAGAAAGGGAAAAACCCAGTGGCAGAAAAAGCATCCACGAGTTGATCAGCAAAGGAAAATTTCCCTGGAAAACCACCGAAACCAACTGAAGAATCGGGTTTCGGCTGCGTTGGCTTTTTTCAATATTTTTAGGAAAAAAAAATCGAGCAAGCCCTGCACTTGCTCGATAAAACTATTACATACTATTAGGCACCACTAGCGTCGTTACCTAGCTAACATGCACAGGATTTATTTATTTGCGAGCAGCAGCTTTTTTTGTAGAACGACGAGCTGTTTTTCGTGTTTTACGAGCTGTTGTTTTTTTCGCTTTTGTTTTACGAGCGCTTTTTTTGCTAGCTCTTTTTTTAGCCATAATATTCTCCTTGTTTAGATACATAAGACTTATGATTTGCTGGATTTATACAAACCAGCTAATTAACCATTTATGTCCTACAATTCTCAATATACATAATCTAGAATTATTTTAAAAAAAAATTTTTAGAAATAAGTACTTTAGCTTGATTTAAATAATTACTATTTTCTAGCTGAAAATATATTCTGGAGGCAATTTTTGCCTAAAGAAAATTATTTAGAAAAAAATTTTTTAATCAAAAAAAACCAATCAAAAAAAGCCCTTAAAATGAACAAAAAGAGGATTTTTTGATAAAAATAAGATCAAAACTGTAGAAACCAACCAGTTAGAAAGATCAAAAAGATAACTGCAAATACATAAACCACTGAAAATCAAGCACAAACAGAACGAAAAAAGCATTAAAATTCAAATAAAAAGCAATTAATACATTATTAAGAGAAGCTGATTCATTAGAAAAAGAAAAGACCTTGAATAGGTTTTCTTATTATACCGAACGTGTCCCCTATCCTCCCTTAAGAGAGAATCTCTAAGAAGCTTGCAAAATAGGGAAGATGCTGGATTCGCGAGGACGCTAAGGCGTAACCGCACCTTAGCGACGAGTTAAGCGCTGCTGCAGATTCTCTATTGCAGCTCGCGCGCCTAGGGGAGAGAATAGGGGACAAATCGGGTGATTAAAGCTGGGTTTTGTGGAAAGGGATGCTTAAGGCTTCGCTCGATTCTTTGAAGGGGTATTTTTCAAAATAGCGCTTTGATGCTTCTCTTTTAATTTCTCTGCTAAAGGATTCTTAGAAATTACTTTAAACCTTAATTTTCTAGAATGTGTTATCATAGTCCTTCTCCTAGTTTCTATTATCGATGAAAAATATAAAAATTAATTCATCCAACGGTAATTTTCACTTTATTAAAAAGACAAAAATTACCGCAACAAAAAATAAAGAAAATTCTTACTGAACTACAATTTCAACGCTTTTAATGACGTCGCCCTGCTCGATTTTCTTCACAACGTCCATTCCGGAAACCGTCGCTCCAAACACAGTATATTCCCCATCCAGATAGGGGATTTTTTCGAGGGCAATATAAAATTGAGAGCCGCTAGACCTCTTTTGCGGGTTCATTGTATCGGGAAGCCTTGCCCATGCAAGGGCTCCTTGGTTATGGGGCAGGCTAATTTCGGCCGGTACCGTATAACCGGGACCTCCTGTGCCATTGCCTTTTGGGTCCCCGCCTTGGATGACAAAGTTAGGCACGACCCGATGGAATGTCAGGCCATTATAAAATCCGCCTTTTGCCAGGTTGATGAAATTCGTAGAGGAGAGAGGAGCGGCTTTCGTATTTAACTCGCATGTGATGTCCCCTTTCGAAGTATGGATAATCGCTAAATAGGTCTTCCCTTCTTCAAACTCTATCGATTTCTTTGGTTCGGAAAATTGCATTGTTGACGCTCCGTTATCTACTGAAGATTGACATGCTGTGCTACAAACTAGGCAGGCTCCCAAAATCCAACCGGCCTTCTTTAAACGACCTATCATAGCTACCTCCACTAAGAACTGTGGATAGTACTGACTTCGTCTAATTCTGATCAAGCCTGTTTTCTGAAGAGATTTTCTTTCTGTAGCAAGAGGAGCGAGATTGTTCAAATCTACCTATACCCCTTCCAATTCAATCCTACCTACAAGCAAACCGAATGAAAAGTCCTCAAATTTCGAATCAAGGGGCGCGGTTAATATTGATTGCGTCCTTTGATTCGAAATTTGAGGACTTTTCATTCGGTTTTCTTGAATACGATTGAAGTGGAAGGAGTATATACCGCGCGCAGGCAGGATGGTTTTATGAATTCGGGCCAGGCGAGGCAGGCGCGGGATCAATATAACCTACCCTCAAGCAGAAGCTCGAGGGCAAGCCTAGGTCACGCTAGATGAACTTAGCAACCGCAACCACCGTGCGGTTTTCTCTCTTGCTGCTGTGGATTTTGCGGTTTCTGATGTTTTTGATGCTGAGGATTAGCAGGTTGCTGTTTGTTAGGATTTGGGTTAACTGGTTGTTGGGGTTTATTAGGTTGTTTCATAAATAAATGCCTCCGAAGGGTTAAGAAAAGCTGAAAAACAAAAGAATGGCAATCTGTCCGATGAAGAAACCTCTTCCAGCGGACAAATCCTCTCTTTACGCTTTCTAACTTCAATTTACTATTTTTAAATTAAAAAGACAAAACTAATTACAGAAACACATCTTAAGACACTAAATCTATTACAAATAAAAATAAAAACCCCTCTAAAAGAGGGGTTCTGATTAATAGATTTAGGATTTGGAGAAAAAGTTGAACAATTGCGCCGTTCTCTGAACAGTCTCAACGCTTTGTCGAACAACTCCTTGCAAGAAAGCCGGCTGGGCAGACCTGCGCTGCTCTTTATCCAAGGCTATCGCCGCCAATTGTTCTTCAATCCCTTCTTTGACTTCCACTTCTTCCCAAGCCCCTAATACCTCTTCAGATTTTGAAGACGGGCCCTCGAGATCTTGGCGAGATACCAAAGAAACATACGTTGTGAATAAAGCATCGACTTCTTGAGGAACAGCCTCAAATTGATTACCGCTAAGGTCCAATGAATCTAGTTCGCGCAAGTGATCAAACACATCGGGAAGTCCTTTTAGGTTTAAGCCGCTGAGATCAAGCTTTTTTGTTTCCGGTTTACCCAAACAAGAAAGAATCCTTTCTCCAGCTTCGTTCCTTTTCTCCCCGGGCGCCCCTTGAGCGGCCCATTCATTTAAAATAGTGAACGCTTCGGGAGTTAAATTTCCAAATTCACTATGCATCACGTTAAGAAGACCTGAAGGATCAGCCTTTGCCCTGATCCGTTGCATTGCCCACAAAGGATTTCCGGTATTAGGGCTTCCAGCCTGCTCCCAGACTTTGTATTCCATATGACGCTGTTGTTCCGGAGGAAATTGAGTGAAAATGAACAAAGCGGTGTTCGCTACCGCAGCTTTGAGCCTGTCTGAAGACTCTAAAATATGGCTCCGTCCATAATCAAAACTTTCCATAGGGCATCCTGCTAAGAACCAACTCTCTGCATAGATTTTGTTAGAAATGCTCTTAGGAAGCAGGCTCAGCGTTCTTTCCAAAAACTTTCCGGCGCTATCGTCAATTAAATGGGATGCAGCACAAAATTCTGCCTGTCGATGGATGGCTTCTAAATGAAGGTAAACAGACATCACCCGTTTTTCCAGAGGAAGAGAGATCGTCGCTGACGGCGTGGAAGGATATAATGAAGCTAAATTAGAACACTGCAACATCTGCCATTTTTCTTTAGGACCGAGACGAGGAGTCCCCGAAGAAAGCAGTGAATTCAAATGAGAATATGGAGCCGGCCCTGCAGAGGCTTTTCCTGAAGACGAAGATTGCAAAGACATTTTTTACCTTTCTACTTTAATTTAATAATATTTTTATAAATCCGCATGTATATTATACAACATAAACCAATTTCATAAAAAACATGAAAATAATAACAATGAATATTGAACTTAAAATTAAAAATAAATAATTTATTAATACTGCACAAATCGCGATTCTAAGGTGTGGACATCTTGGTTTCCTTGAGAACCTTGTACCTGGGGTGTATTTCGCCTAACGTCTTGGGCAAGATAGGGGACAAGTTGGGTTATAAAGAACCTTGCAAAATTCAAATCAAGACTTTAAAAGAAAGGGAAGACCTAGATAAGGATCCCTCTCATGGAACTATCCAAAAGCCAACCGAGGCGCGTCATCAGCATTTTCATGCTGGCGATGCTCAACGTGTCCATTATGGCCAGTTTGCGCAACCTCCCTCTGGTCGCTGAATTCGGCCTGAGCGCGATTGTTTTTTTTGCCATCGTCGCCCTCTTCTTTTTAATCCCTTGCGCTCTCGTCTCGGCCGAGCTAGCCACAGGCTGGCCAAAATCGGGAGGGGTGTACATATGGACGAGGGAAGCTCTTGGGGACCGCTGGGGATTTTTTGCGATCTGGATGCAGTGGGTCCACAACGTCGCGTGGTATCCTGTGATCATGTCGTTTATCGCTGCCATACTGGCCCAAGTCTTTTCTCCCGACCTGGCCCAAAACAAGGTCTACATCTTAGCGATCATCCTGATCGGATACTGGGGAATGACCCTGCTAAATTATCTCGGGATCAAGACATCAGGCTGGTTCAGCACGATCGGGGTGATCATCGGGACGATCTTGCCGGGAATTCTGATCATCGCCCTTGGCATCATTTGGATCGCATCGGGAAATCCGATCCAAACGCCTCTGACAGCCAAAGCGATCCTTCCCGACTTCACCCAATTAGGGAACCTGGTTTTTCTGGCCGGTCTCTTTTTGGCCTTTGCCGGGCTGGAAGTCTCCTCTTGCTACGCAGGCAACGTCCAAAATCCGCAAAAAAACTTCCCGAAAGCCATCCTGCTATCCGCCGTCATCGTTTTCTCCCTTTTCTTGCTCGGCTCACTGGCGATTGCCGTTGTCATCCCTAAAAGCGAGATCAGCCTTATCAGCGGACTAATGGAAGCATTTCAAATTTTCTTCAGCTTTTACAACCTGCAATGGCTCCTTCCGATTTTAGGCATTTTGCTCATTGCTGGAGCGATAGCGGAGGTCAATTCCTGGATCATCGGCCCCGTCAAAGGGCTTCATGAAACGTCAGTCCATGGCAACCTCCCCCCCTTCTTCCAAAACCTCAACAAGCACGGCACGCCGACCCATCTCCTCCTCCTTCAAGCTGTGATCGTCTCATTGACCGCGTGCATCTTTCTCTTTATGCCGACCGTGAACAGCGGATTTTGGATCTTAACGGCGCTCAGCGCACAGAGCTATTTGACCATGTACATCGTGATGTTCATCGCCGCCCTTAAGCTTAAATACTCAAAACCTCACGTTCCAAGGCCTTACCGTGTCCCCTTCCACTACAAAGGGATGTGGTTGTTCTGTTCGATGGGGATCCTCTCTTCTCTGTTTGCCATTGCGCTTGGCTTTATCCCTCCAACACAGTTCGAGACGGGAAGTCTGCTTTTCTACGTCCTTTTCCTAGCAATAGGTCTTGGGATCATGTGCGCCATTCCTCTGATTATCCACGCCTATCGAAAACCCCATTGGACCCCAAAAATCGAGAAGCACGAGAAGAGCATGTCCCGATAACTCATTTTTCAGGTTATTTCAGTATAAGACTTGAAATATTCTTGCGAGCAAATTATCTTCGATCTCCTTCTCTCTTAAAAGGAGGTCCGATGTCCTGTTTACCTTCCCCTACCGGCTCATGCATGAGCTTTTCATTTTTTTCTTTTCCGCCCTTTACACCGCAGCATCCAGACTGTGGTGAAAAAGAGCCGGAACCGGCACGATCTGAAGACGGACTCTCGGAAAATGGAGCGGTCTGGGAGCGATTTGAAGCGGAGGCGGCGTTAAGGACCTCTCAGACCATGCGGTCCCTTTCTAATCCGAATCTGCCTGTTAACGAGCCACCTACAGAAGAACCCTCCTATGAAGAAGATCCTCCGGTCGGAACTGAACATGTGAGAAGACGTCGTTTGCCTCAGGTTCCTTCAGCACAACCGCCCAGCCCCGGTTCTGCGCTGAAAATCCTATTTGCAAACATCAGTGATGAAGCGCAGCTTAAGGTCCTGAAACAGCACTTGCGCAGATTATGCTCCGGCTCTTCCAATCTCCAAGATTTCGTCGATGGGTTCACCATCTTGGTCTCCATTCCAAAGGACCAGGTCAAGAACTGCATGGACCATCTCTGCTCCTTATACCCGATCACTGAACTGTATTTAGGCTATGCGGAAATTACAGGCAGAATATATCTATTGCACGGTATCGCACAAATCAAATTACCCGATCGGAATGGATGTGTCGACATGGCGCGTTCGATTATCCTCCACGATCAAACAAGCTT
>CAZEYJ010000155.1:0-13239 GCA_964516795.1 uncultured bacterium | reverse complement strand
TGTGTCTTTCTTGGATGTCATGTTGAGCCTAAATTTTTTTGCTTGGTAACAAAAAATTTATAGACTACGTGCCTTGAAGGCAAGAAGAACCTTACCCGCAGCTATTTATGCAACAAAGCCCTTGAGAAAGGTTCTTGTGCGCCATATTTATTCTCCTTGATTCAAGGAAACATTATGAAGCATCCTCGCGAATTATTCAACGATCTCAAGTTGGGTTATTACCCCCTGAAAAAGAATCAAAAATCGGCTCAAAAGAACCGAAAACTCGACAGAAACCAAATTCGCAGACAGTCTCTTAGACAAAAGCTCATGCTCGGGTGCATCTGACCAGCATTAAATCAGTTTCCTGAAAGTTAAAGAAAGGCCCCAATTTCTCTAACTTTCAGGAAATTGATTTAATGCTTCGGCCAGTGCTTTTCTTGTTAATAATTATATCTTTCTTTTTCGAGGGTCCAATAGAGGGACTTACCGGTTGAGGCCCTCGCCCCGACATCGCGCAGCCAAGCAGACATCGCATAACTCAAATAGGTCCGACTACTTTGCTTTAGGAACATGTCAAGGGGCATGCTAAAAATAAATCCTTTATCGTAATAAGTGGAGCCATTCACATGGTCGTGGCCATTGGTCAGAGTGTACCAAAGAGCAAAGCGAAGACCGCTTTTAAAGTAGCGGCCGACTTCAAAGCGGGCTCCTTTATCCTTTGCAAGAAACTGGCCGGCTGTAATGAAAAAATCCATATTCAAAGGCTTAAAATCATAGTAAAGATCGAGAAAATACTGAATCCCGACAAAAGGAACTCTTTTCAGCTCTCCATTGCGATACTCGCGAACCGTCCGCGAAAACTTGATCCCATGGTAATCCCTTTTCATGACGGCGGCAAATTCCAATCCGATGGCCCAGTTCGATTTCACAGGATAGTAGAGGATCTCAGTCGCTCCTCCACCATACGCCGGCTCAAAATACCCTCCCGATAAACGATAAAACCAGCCTTTGCCCAAATTCCATGTCTTCTGCAAAAAAGCTTGTTCCATCGATAGGGAGTTTTCTTGGAAATACTTCATCGAATCGGTCCTGACATTTGGAAGCTTAGACGGATTCAGGCGATCGGGGCTTCCCAATCCCGACATGCTCGAGAGGAACGCATAACTTAATGTAAAACGATAGTACACTTCATCAAAAATATAGCCTTCAGGATAAGCGACCGCACTTAAATTATATTTGAACTTCCCTGACGAGCTGCCAAAAAATGTTAACAACCGAGGTAAAATCGTAAATGTCCAAATCGGCTTTCGTCTTTGAAATAAAAGAGAGGCATCATATTCGTCGGGCTTCGACGGAGGATTGCGCATCGGAGCGACTGTATGAAGTTCTAAATCGCTGATCTGATTTAACCTCCACCGCTTTAAATCCTCCGCCCGGAAATGGTAAGATTGGCAAGGAACAGCATCCGCCTCGACAACAACGACAACCGAATGAATATTTGAGGGAAGCAAAGCTGCAAGGACATGCTCGATCCGATCGCGAACAACCCTCTCCTCCCGGTATCGGTTATTCACGATTTTTATCCACAACACTTTATTTGAGTCTGCATCATACATCAAAAAGGCAGTATAGAGGTCTAACCCTTGATCGCTTAAAGCATAAGCTAACTCCTGAACAAACCCCTCCTCCGGGCGGTGCAGGCCGATCGGCTCTGTATCAATAGGAGAGCGATAAAACCCCGGATCATGCACTTTGGCAAAAAGGCCATTAGTCGAACCGATGGGAAAGCGAAGCGATGCCGATCCGGCCAATTCTTCTCCTCTCACGCTGCTGACAGACAATTGCAGAGCATCCCACCCAACAAAAGATAGCCCCCCGTTGATCCTTGACTTCACCGTCCGCCCTTCAGGATGCTCATGAGGATGTTTTTTGTAATCGATCGCATCATACTCGGCAACAAACGTCAGGCCTTTAAGGAAAGGACTCTGCCGATTGCGAAACGGGGACCACGCAACTCCTCCAAAAAGTCCTTTAAGCCGTCTGTTCCCCCAGCCTAAGGAGCATTCCAGGTTCCAATCCAAAAACTGCTTGGTCATCACGACATATTGGGAATTGAATCTCTTCGTCCCGATAAAGTCATCTGCACCAAATGCAATGGATGGAAGGATGGGAAATCCGTCCTGGGGAGTCAAAATGCCAATCTTAACATTGCCAACTCTCTCTGCATCATCTCCAAACCCCTCGTGGCCAAAATTCTTTTCAATAACCCCGTCATACACTCTGTAGTTTGCAGACAGCTCGATTCTGTCTAAGATCTGAAAATTAACGCCATAAACGGTATAAGGGGAGACGTAAGCGCCTCCCACGCCGACAACTCCCGACTCAGGCATGCGCGCAGAGGGCATGTTAAAATACCCTCCAACCATGGAATAATTATAAAAGAAGGGAAGCTCGTCCTTCACTTCCTTATTAATTTGATGGACAAGTTCAAGGTCCCGAAACAAAGCCTCGTTAAAAAGGTCCTTCTGCTCTTCAGAAGAAAGAAATCCTGTTAGAGAAACAAAAAAGAAAACAAAGATCAAACGAAGACACATGCGCCCGGCCAGAAATAGAGAATGACCAAACTTAAAATGAAACCTTCTTTTTTTCAAGAAAATCTACTGACTCAAAACACGCGAAAAATGTAAACTCCAGCCAAAATAAATTAAGAAGCCGTTCTAAGAAACTGCCTACGAACTTGGATTTCGCCGACAGTCTCTCAAACTCCCTTTGCGAAAAAGGTGAGGATTTGGCTCCAAATCGGAGTGTTTAGCACAGCTTCTAAAGGCCTGTCGTTAAATTCAGGTTTCGTCAACAGCCTCTAAAAAAATTGGGCATCATGCTACTTAAAATTGCCTTCTCCTTCCTTTTTTTCTTAACCTCGGCAGCAAGCTCGCTATGCGCTGAAAAAATTGGCCTTCTCATCATGGCCACAGGAAAGTATGACCAATTCGCCGATCCATTAATTCATTCGGCAAGAAAATACTTCCTCACACAGCACGATGTGACCTATTTCATCTTCACCGACGGAAATATCCTTTCTCAAGGGGATGACATCATCTGCATCTACCAAGAACGGTTAGGCTGGCCTTTTGATACGATGATGCGCAATGAAGTTTACCACAATCATAAGGAATGGCTTGCAGATCAAGACTACCTGTTCGCCTTGGATGCCGATATGCGTTTTGTCGACTTTGTTGGGGAGGAGATCCTCGGAGAGCGGGTCGCGACGCTCCATCCCGGCTTTGTAGGAAAAAGGGGGACATACGAAACCAATCCCAAATCGTTGGCCTATGTTTCCCGCAAAGAAGGGCGCAATTATTTTGCAGGCGGTTTTTTTGGCGGGGAAAGAGAAGAATTTTTCAAAATCATCAGCGAAACAAGCTCTCGGATCCGTTATGATTTGGAACGGGGAGTTATTGCAATATGGCATGACGAAAGCCATTGGAACCGATACTGCATCGATCATCCGCCAACAGTGATTTTAACCCCCTCCTATTGCTATCCGGAAAGCTGGGAACTCAATTTCCCTCGAAAACTGCTCTGTCTTGATAAAAACCACTCAGAGGTAAGAAAGTAACCTTCAGGATCGCATATGAAAAAAGCCTTCATTCTTCAGCTTCTCTTAATCTGCTCCTTATTTGCCGCCGACCGCCCTGAAAAAGAGATCGTTATCATTATTCCTTCCTATAATAATGCGCACTGGGCAGAAAATAACATCAATTCGATCGTTCAGCAAAAATATAAAAATTTCCGAATTATCTATATCAACGATGCTTCCCAAGACAAGACCAATAAAACCGTAGAAAAACTTGTCAAAAACCTCTCTGACCGTCCTTTCCAGTCCCTTTATTTTAGCAAAAAAGAGGGAGAAGAGCTCGATGAAACAATCAATCGCTTCAAAAAAAGGGTCAACTACAAAAAGTCCTTTTTTACTCTGGTCAATAACACAAAACGCTGCGGAGCCTTGGAGAACATCTACAGAGCTGTTTATAGTTGCGAGGATCACGAAATTATCGCGATCGTCGATGGAGACGACTGGCTTGCTCATCCCTACGTTCTAGAAACTCTGAATCAGTTGTACTCTACGCAAGATATCTGGATGACCCATGGCAGGCTTATCGAATATCCCAACCAAGGGACCCACTGGTGCGAGCCGATCCCTCCTGAGTTGATCGCTTCCAATTCGATCAGACATTTTAAATGCCCTTCCCATTTAAGAACCTTCTATTGCTGGCTCTTTAAAAAAATCGCTCTCAAGGACCTGCAACTCGATGGAAAATTTTTTCCAATGACCGGTGATATGGCTGTCATGTTCCCTATCACGGAAATGGCAGGGAAACATCAATTTTTTATCAATGAAATCAATTACGTCTACAATGTAGAAAGCCCCCTTAACGATAATAAGGTCAATCAACGGCTGCAAAGAGATTTGGATTACTACATCAGAAGCTTGCCGCCCTATGAGCCTATCACGGCCCCAGATATCGAACCCCCTCGAACAAATGAGACGAAATCCATTGAAAAATAAAAAATGCCCATGAAAAAACTTCTTTTCACCTCCTTTTTATTTATCTCCTCGCTCCTTGGAATAGAAATTCCTGAAAAAGACATGGTGATCATTGTTCCATCTTATAACAACGAAATCTGGGTAGAGAATAATTTACGCTCCATTATAGGACAGAATTACAAAAACTTCCGCATTATTTACATCAATGACTGCTCATCAGACTCGACTCAGAGAGCGATAGAAACCTGGAGGAAAAAATTTAAACTGCTGACTTTTTCCTCTTTTACATTCGATGAGCTCGAAGGGGAGACGATACAGGCAACAGTTGATCGTTTTAAACATGAGATCTTTTCAAAAAAGACCTTCTTTACATTAATTAACAATAAAAAGCGCTGCGGAGCTTTAGAAAATCTTTACCGAGCGATCCAAAGCTGCGGAGACCATGAGATCATTGTGCTGGTAGATGGCGATGATTGGCTCTACCATGAAAATGTCCTCCAGATGCTCAACTCGATCTATTCTTCCAATGAAGCCTGGATGACGCACGGCACCTTAACCGAATATCCCAGAAATGATGAACCTTGGAATGAGCCTATACCGGAAGACCTGATCGAACAAAACTCGATCCGGCAATTGAGATGCCCTTCCCACTTGCGCACCTTCTATGCATGGCTTTTCAAAAAGATCGCTCTTCAGGATTTAATGATCGATGGGAAATTCTTTCCAATGACTTGGGATATGGGGATCATGTTCCCTATGGCAGAAATGGCTGGGAGGCATTGCTTCTTTGTCGATAAAATCAACTATGTCTACAACCAAGCCAACCCTATCAATGACAATAAAGTGAACAAAAAGCTGCAACAAGAATTAGATGTCCACATTAGAGCGCTGCCTCCCTACAAACCAATTGAACATAATGAAAAGTATACCGGCCATGTCTCAAAAAGTGGATTTTCGGCTGCGCCAAAGCCGCGGGGTTGAAATTTTCCCGAAGGAGGCTGTATTAATGCAATACAGACTCCCTCGGGAAAATTTCAACCGCGAGAGCTTTCGCGTTGCCCAAAACCAATTTTTGAGACACGTTCGGTATAACCCTTATGAAAAAACTTCTTCTATTTTATTGCTTGGCCCTGCCTTTTTGGGCTCATAGCCATTCCAACGAACCCAAAACCGCAAAAGCCCCCTCTTACGTCACATGCGATCTCATAGGACAGCTCGGCAACCAACTTTTCCAAATCGCAACAACCCTGGCCTATGCATGGGACCACGACCTAACACCTCTATTCCCCAAGCTCAATTCTTCCGATTATCGGCTCAACTATAATCGAGACCGCCTCTTTTTCCGTCTGAACACATCAAATTACCCGCGCCAACCCAAGGCGGAATATCGGGAATTAAAGTGGCACAGCTCAGAGACGATCCCTTTCAAAAAAGACCTGAAACTGATCGGATATTTCCAGTCCTGGAGGAGATTTGATCATCACCGAGACAAACTCCTAGAGATTTTTGCCCCCTCAGAAGCAGATCTCGATGATTTGACGGCCCGATATGCCGATGTTCTTTCCCATCCTAACACTGTCGGCATCCATGTGCGGACGTTCAACGCTGACCTCCACTACTCGAAATGGCATCCCTTCATGGGAATGGAATACTACCGGCAAGCCATGCGGATGTTCCCTGAAAATACACTCTTTGTCATTTTCTCTGACCGGATCCAGTGGTGCAAAAAACACTTCCCCCTTTTCGGGAAACGCTGTTTTTTTGTCGAAGGAAACGACCAAGTGCAGGATCTTTTGTTGATGTCGATGCTGAAACATCAAATCATCGCTAATTCCTCTTTTTCCTGGTGGGGCGCCTACTTAAACCAAAACCCAAACAAGACCGTGATTGCACCCGCCTGCTGGATGCACCCCGCGCTGTACGCTTTCCCTCTCCAGCACCCCAACGACCTCCTGCCTCCCGATTGGATCATGATCTCCCCTGATTTTTCTGAACCGTATCCAATTGATATGACATTTTACGACGAAACAACCTCCTTAGATGGAGACCACACTGATATGTCCTGATTTCGCATGAAATAAACTTAAAAAATCTTCTCCAAAGGAAAATATCTTTGTTTAGCCCGGATCTGGAACTCAAAATACTTTCCAACATCCAGCGCTTCAAGACTACTATTGTGAAGCTCCTGAAGATGATCGGCATAAAAAAGGTCTGGAACAAAGCAGCTATGATGAGCCGTCATCTCTAACATAGGAAACAATAAGGCCCATTCCCACCCGGCCGGATAAAACTTGCCTTTAAATAAAAGATCTTTCTTATCAATGGCCTGAAACAACCCCGCATAAAAACTCTGCAATTTGGCAAAATCTCCTTCCAAATTCCGATAACCGTTCTGTTTAACCACTTCCTCGGAAATCGGATGAAGCTCCGCTGCAGAAAAAGCGGAAGGTCCATAAGTCATCCAAATATCAGATTTTGAATACACCTCATTCAAGATCTCAAAAAAAGAATCCTGCTGAAACCTGCCATCCCCATTCACAGGAACAACAATATCTGAAGGCTTGCAGCAAGAAAGAGCGGCATAAATATTGGCAAGCGCCCCTAATTGTTTTTCATTTTGAATGAACGTCACTTTGTGATGTCGATCATTTTCTGCAAGATATTGAGAGACTAAAGACCCCGTCCCATCTGTAGAAGCATCATCAATATAAATCACCCTATAATTACAATACTTCTGATTTAATATTGAGTTAAGATTTGAAACGCAAAACTCTTTATTATTAAAAGAGTTGACTACAACAACGATCGACTTTTCACCCGAATCAGAAAATAAAACGGAAAGAGGCTCATACCTCTTTTTATTTCGTATCCGAATCTCTAAATACCGTTGCAGCTGCCGACGCAGCTTACTGTCATTGAGCGGATTATGCGTGTTGTAAACATAAAGAACATAAAGAAAGAACTTGCTGTGAAAACCTGCCATTTCCAACATAGGAAACATAAATGCCAAATCCCAGGCCACTGGATAAAATTTGCCTTTATATAACAGGTCCTCCTTATTGATTTTCTGGAACAAGGCAGCATAAAAGGAGCGCAAATGGGTCGCAACCCAATAATACTCCCGATAATTATTCTCTTTGATCACTTGCTCGGGGATCTGCTCAGCGCATTCTCCATCCCTTCCCGGATACGCAATATACTGTCCATAAGTCATCCATACATTAGGATCAGAATAAAGATGGTTGAGCGTCTCAAAAACATGTTCATGAAAGAACCAGTCATCTCCATCGAGAACAGCAATGATCTCTGAGGGCTCGCACGTCCAGACCGCAGCATAAATATTTGCAAGAGCTCCCATACGCTCTCGATTTTGAACCAAGGTCACCTTGTGCTGGTGATCGTTCTCTAAAAGATAATTTTCGACTAAAAAACCTGTTCCGTCCGTAGAAGCATCATCAATATAAATCACTCGGAAATTCTGATATTTTTGTCCTAAGACCGTACAAAGATTGATTTCATACCACTCGCTGTTATTATAAGAGGGAATAATCACCACGATCGACTTTTCCTCTGCAAAAGCGCCCAGCCAAGCCGATAAGACAACGAGCCCGCCCAAATAACGGCATAAAAGACTGTCCGCGAACTTCGCCATAAGACAAACTTCCCAAAAAGGGGATAAAAATAATTTTCAAATAAATTAATACAATTTCAATCAGAGGAAAAATTAAATAAATACTATGCGTTGAAGCAAAATTGAACTCAAGAATTTTATAACCTATCCTAATCACCCAACTTGCCTTGCCGGAAATGTTAAGCAAAATACACGAGCCCAGGATTCTCTATCCCGCCAAGTTCCTAAGGGAAATAGGGGACTGGTTGGGTTTTTAGTTTGCCTTTTGGCCTAGCGCCGAAGGGCAGATAGACGGGTCAGGGCTCCCTAAAGAGCCGCAACATCGAGCCTAAGGACTAGTGGTCCTTGGGAAGACCTCATACCAAATTCAAACTTTTTGAGCTATCGGGGTACAAAATCACACAGCTAGGTTGAAGATAAATAGCACGCGCTCTATACTGCCCAGTGCAATAACTATATATTTTTCAATTTTTGGAAGCTTCATGTTGGCTTGCCATCTTCAAACAAATCAAGGACTGCAGATGAGTTATCTCAAGGATTTTCAAACTCACATTGCCAATCACGACTACCCAGCTTTTTTAAAGCTCTGGGAAGAATACTGTTCAGGAGACGAAGTAGATGGCGAGGAGCTCCGCGAGATCTTACGGTCGGTCAAGGGATCAGACATCGAGGAGCCTTTCGGCCGTCATGTAGAACGGGTGGTCTCTCTATGGAAAACTCTACCCGAATCTGATGTGTCGCACGACATCCTTAAGCTCATTCTAGACATCCAAACGACCAATAACGAAAACTACGCCCAATTAGCCTATGGCTACCTTCAAAATAGATACTCCGATCAAAAATATTTTAACGACAAAATTCGCTTAATCGGCCTTCGCAACAAAGATAAATTCCAAGGAGCGATCAGCAACTATGAGCTGCTCACTCACATGGAAAAAGGAAATTTTGTCTTCCACACAAGCGGCTGGGGAGTCGGAGAAATCTGCGACGTCTCGCTCGTCAGAGAGCAGCTCACCGTTGAATTTGATTATGTCCCAGGAAAAAAAGACCTGTCTTTTTCTACAGCTTTTAAAACCTTGATCCCCATACCCAAAGACCACTTCCTTGCCCTCCGTTTCGGGAATCCCGATCTGCTGGAAAAAAAGGCCAAGGAACATCCGGTAGAAGTCGTCCGCATGCTGTTGCGAGACCTAGGACCAAAAACTGCGGCGGAAATTAAAGACGAACTCTGCGAACTTGTCATCCCTGCGGAAGAATGGACCCGATGGTGGCAAACGACGCGGGCAAAAATCAAAAAAGACACAATGATTGAAACTCCCGAGGAGCTTCGAGACCCTTTCCGCATCCGCCGCAGCGAAGTTTCTCATGAGGAGCGCCTGCAAAAAGTCCTGGAAAACAAGCCAGACGCCAATACCTTGATTCAAATGGTCTATTCTTTTCTTAAGGATTTTCCAGAAACCCTCAAAAACAGCGACTTTAGAGCAACTCTTTTAGCTAAGCTCAAAGAGATGCTAGCTTACCCGGAGCTAACGCACGCTCAAGAATTGCAAATTCACTTCTTCCTTCAAGACATCAGCGGCGCAAAAGACATTCCCGAAGTGTCCCAAATCCTTGCAAAAACCACTTCGATTGAGGAATTAATCAACGCTATTGTCATCGTGAGCTTCAAAAAACGTGCTCTAATGGAAATTCAGAAAACCCTTCCCGAGCCGAAGAAAATCTTCCTTGATCTTCTCTTCAAACTTGACCAAGCTCCTCTGCGGGACTATCTCCTTTCTGAATTGATTTCCGCTAAAGCAGACCAGGAACTTCACGCCAAGCTAGATGAACTTTCAGCTTACCCAGCACGCTATCCAGAAATTTTTCTGTGGTATTTCCAAAAAATTATGGGACAAAAAGGAGCTCCTTTCAGTGATAAAGCTGGAAAAATCCGCTTCTTTGAAGGCCTCCTTATCCTCCTGTCTGCAATCGAGAACGACCCAGCCCAGCGGGACCTTGTCAAGAAAATCCATGCCCTTATCTCTAACGGCAGATACGCGATTGTACGGCAAATTATGCAAGATGCGAATGTAGAAACGGTCAAGGAATTCCTGCTCCTTGCAACGAAATGCCACTCTCTTAGCGATCACGACCACAAAATTCTCCATTCCCTTGCGGAAGTAGCACATCCTAGCCTCGCGAAACTACGCAAGAAATCAGCATCTGCAAATCAAGAAGCGCAAGTCATTTGGACAACAGCTGAAGGGTTCCAAAAACTACAGCAAAGGATTCAACAGATTGCTACAGTGGAGACTGTTGAAAATGCTAAAGAGATTGAAGTGGCGCGAGCGCACGGCGACTTAAGAGAAAATGCTGAATTTAAAGCTGCTCTAGAAAAGCGGGACCGTCTGCAATCGGAACTCAAAACACTTTCTGAACAGATGAACCGGGCCCGAGTGATAACTAAAGAAGACATTTCAACTGACGAAGTCGGCATAGGGACTATTGTAGAATGTGAAAATTCCAAAGGCCAGAAGGTCTCTTACACATTCCTCGGTCCATGGGATGCCGATCCAGACAGAAATATTCTTTCATTCCAGTCCAAACTGGCCCAAACAATGAAAGGAAAGTCTACTGGCAAAAAGTTCATGTTCCAAGATGAAGAATATACAATCGTTGCAATTAAAAGTTTCCTAGCGTAAGTCTTTAGAGACTGCCGTTGTATACAGGTTTTGTCTTAGTTTATGGAGCATTTTGAGCAACCTATGCCAAAACAACCTGAAGAATCGGTATACCAAACTCAATTCTTCAGTTTGTTTCAGTATATATAGTGGAAAATCCTATGGAACTCGTCATTGCAAGTCGTAATATTCATAAAATCCGCGAATTGCGCGCGATGCTCAAATCCCTAGCACACTTTGACGTTCTCAGCCTAATCGATTTCCCCCAATATACCCCTCCTCACGAATCAGGAAAGACCTTTGAGGAGAACGCTGTAATTAAAGCTGTCCATGCAGCAAAAGAACTGCAGCGCTGGGTCCTTGCCGATGATTCAGGGATCGTCATTCCTGCGCTTAAAGGGGCTCCCGGCATCCACTCCCGCAGGTATGCAGGAGATAATGCAAGCGACAAGGACAACCGTATTAAGCTTTTGCGTGAAATGAGCCATATCGATGAGCCTTTCCGGCAGGGATATTTCGAATGCTGGATTGCATTGGCATCTCCCGACGGCCTTAAAAAAACCGCCCGCGGCATCTCTGAAGGGACGATCACTCAAGAAGAACGGGGCAGCTTTGGTTTTGGTTATGATCCCATCTTCACCAAGCATGAATATGGCAAAACATTTGCTGAATTGGATGAAGAGATCAAAAATCGGATCTCCCACCGCAGAAAGGCTTTAGACAAGATTCTACCGGCTCTAGAAATGCTCACCGCTCAGCAAATCTAAGAAACCAAGTTCGTAGACAAGCTCTAATTTTACACTTCACCGGGAATAGTTTCCGCTAGAGGAGAAGAAAAATCAGTTTCTTCCCATGGGTAATCGTTGATCAACTGGCGGATCTCTACTATCGACTTTGATTTATTTAAAGACTCTCTAAGCTTTCGAGTCCCTTTGCCTTTTTTCAAATACCAGCAGCCGACTCGCCTTAAATCCATCGCTGCTTTTCTCTCATGCTGGTATCCTGCTATATGGTCCAGGTGATCCAAGAGATTGTCCCGATAAAACAATGCGCCCCTCTCAGAGAGGTCTTCTTCTGAAAGGCATCGATAAATATCCTCGATAATCCATGGCTGGCCCATGGTGCCTCGCGAAACTAGAACAGCATCGCACAATGTCTCTTCGAACATCCGCTTGGCCGCCGCCGCATCGAACACATCCCCATTTCCAATCACAAGAATTTCCTTAGCGATCGCTTTACAGCGGCGGATATGGTCCCAGTCGGCAAACCCCTGATAACCTTGGGAACGAGTCCTGCCATGGATGCATATCGCGGTAGCGCCCGCCTGCTCTGCGATCTGGGTGACCTGTTCTGCAATAATGCTTTGGTGGTCCCATCCGGCCCGGATCTTTACCGTGACAGGAATTTTTACTGCGGCAACCATGTTGGCTAAAATTTCACCAATCAGCTCCGGATTTCTCAACATCCCCGATCCGCTGCCATCTTTGGTCACCTTATCTACGGGACATCCGCAATTGAGATCGATAACGTCAAATCCTAAATCTTCGATGATCCTGGCGCATGGGCCTGCAAGCTGAGGCTTGCTCCCGCACAGCTGCGCTCCGATCGGGTGCATTTGGACTTCATAGTCCAAAAGCCGGAAGGTATTAGGATCATGGCGCACAAGCGCATCCATTTTAACCATTTCGCAATAGACCAGCCCTGGCCGATAACGAGCCGTCATTCTCCTAAAAGGAAGATCGGAGCAGCCCGCCAGAGGAGCACAAAAAATGTTGGAAGGAAGGATGATGTCTTTAAAAGAAAAAGGGCGCTTTAAGAAAGTCATATCCGGGATAACAGGAAAAAGGTAAATTGCTCCGCCAATTGCAAGGCAAAGAATCCAATTAAAGGACTTAAGTCGAGCATCCCCCCTATAGGCGGAATGAAGCGGCGGAAAAGGGCTAAATAAGGCTCCGTCACCCTAAAAATAAAAAACATAAAAGAATGGCGCGCAAATGAAGGGAACCAAGACCCTATGACTCGAACCAATAATAACAGAGTATAGGCCGTAAATGCGAGATGGATTGAATAAGCCAAATAATTCATAAGCTACTTGTTGGCGCACCTTTTTTTCTATACCAGTTTATCTTATCTCGCATTAAAATACCAACCAAGAACCTATCCCGGAAAAAAGTTTCATATGCAACACACCCTAGGACTTAACGCCGAAAGCTCTTTGATTAAAACTGCTCTGCTTAAAGAAGAAAAGGGGGCGATTCGACTAGAAAGCGTAAAATCTTTTTTTTCATCAGACTCGTTTGTCAAACAGCTTTACACCTCCATCTCCCTTCCTCAACAACAGTCGGTCCAAATCGCTACCTCTCTCAATCCTCACGAAGTCCTTTTCCGCACCCTTTCCCTTCCCATCCCCAATCGAA
>CAZEYJ010000154.1:0-4364 GCA_964516795.1 uncultured bacterium | reverse complement strand
GATTAAAAATTCTTGTTTCTGGAAAAGAAACGCGATTTAGCATATTTGAAAGAAGAGCGTGTTTTAATTTTTAGAGATTGTCTGCGAATTTGGGTTTTGTCGACAGTCTCTTAGGAGATCGATGATTATAGCGGGCGATATTGGCGGCACTAATGTCAGATTGGCCTATTTTGATAAGGCTCAAGGAAGGGAGCCGCTTTATTTAGAAAAGTATGCCAGCCGTGATTTTTCAGATTTTTCCTCCCTTCTTAAAAAGTTTATCAATGGACTTGGAAAAAAAGAAATCACAGCAGCTTGTTTTGGCATTGCAGGGCCTGTGCAAGAGGGGCGATGCCAGGCGACAAACCTTCCTTGGGTCGTCGATGTCAAATTGTTGAGCCAAGATCTTGGCATTCCTAAAGTGTTTTTGATCAATGATCTCGAGGCCAATGCATGGGGAATATCGATTTTGAGGCCTGAAGAGTTTCTTGTTTTGAATCAAGGGCGCGAGCTTGAAGGGAATGCGGCATTGATCTCTGCAGGGACAGGCCTTGGCGAAGCGGGGTTGTATTGGAATGGAAAAGAGCACCTTCCTTTTGCTTGCGAAGGGGGGCATTGCGATTTCGCTCCTAGGAATGAAGAGGAAATAGAGCTGTGGTCTTATTTGAAGCAGAAATTTGAGCATGTTTCTTATGAACGGATTTTGTCAGGATCCGGGATTTACCAGATTTATCGTTTTTTAATTGATTCTCAACGTGAGAAAGGTGTTTTGTCTTCGAGTGAGGTCGAAGATCTGAAGGAACCTCAAAAAGTGATTACTGAGATGGCCTTAAAAAAACAATGTCCGGCTTGCATACATGCTTTGAATTTATTCAGTTCAGTTTATGGAAGCGAAGCAGGAAACATCGCATTGAAAATGTTGGCGACTCATGCAGTTTATGTGGGGGGTGGGATAGCTCCCACAATTGCCAGTATTTTAAAAGAAGGACATTTTATGAAGGCGTTTGTCGCGAAGGGACGATTTATGCCGATGTTATCAAACATTTCCGTTAAGGTGATTTTAAATGATCAGACGGCATTGTTAGGAGCTGCGCGATATGGTTCTAAAAAAAGTTAAGCAAACAGCTGAACAAGGCCGGTTAGAGGAAAATAAGGGATCTCCCATTCCAAAATGGCATAAGTGGGGACCTTATGTTTCTGAGAGAGCTTGGGGAACTGTAAGGGAGGATTATAGTTCCAATGGGGATGCGTGGAATTATTTTCCATTTGAAATGTCCCATTACAAAGCCTACCGGTGGGGGGAAGATGGAATTGCCGGCTGGTGCGATCGCTATCAGGTTTTAGTTTTTTCTCCTGCTTTTTGGAATGGGAAGGATCCGATTTTAAAAGAAAGGCTCTTCGGTCTTAACTCTAACGAAGGGAACCATGGCGAGGATGTCAAGGAGTGTTATTATTATTTAGATGGGACTCCAACCCATTCTTACATGAAGTATCTCTACAAATATCCTCAGGAGGAGTTCCCCTATCGGAAACTGATAGAAGAAAATCAAAGGCGGACAGCGCGGGATCCAGAATATGAACTGATCGATACGGGGATTTTCGATCAAAGCCGTTATTTTGATATTTTTATTGAATATGCCAAGGCCTCTCCGGAGGATGTGTGCATTAAAATCGAAATTCACAATCGCGGAGACCTGCCAGCGACGCTTCATGTGATTCCCCAATTATGGTTTAGGAACCAGTGGGGTTGGGGGGAGAAGCGTTTGGGGACTCCTGAAATTAAAAAGGGAGAGGATTGTTTAATCGCCGATGAGGCTGACTTGGCCTCGCCTCCAACGGTGCCTTTTTCCTATCGTCTTGGAAAGCGCTATCTTTATGGGTCTGAAAAGGGACGAATGTTGTTCACGGATAATGAGACCCACTTTTGGGGAAATGAAAAACAGGGAAATTATTACAAAGACGGCTTTCATCACAATATTATCAACAAAGAAGAGACGGTAAACCCTTTGCAAAAAGGGACAAAAGGCTGTTTTCACTACACGTTTGAAAATATTCCTCCCCAAGGATCTGTTTCTTTGCATTTACGGCTGAGCGACGAAGTGCTTAAGGCTCCTTTGAAAGACGTTGAAAATGTGATCGCTTTGAGGAAAAACGAAGCAGATCAGTTCTATGAAACGGTCCATCCCGAAGCTGCATCAGAGGATGAGAAATTGATTCAAAGACAAGCGCTTGCCGGGATTTTATGGAACAAACAGGTGTATTTATTCGATGTCAATTTATGGTTTAAGGGGGACAATTCCCTCTATCCTCCTCCCGATTCTCGTTTGACTATTCGGAACGAACACTGGCGCCATCTCAATTCGATGAGAATCTTACTGATGCCGGACAAGTGGGAATACCCTTGGTTTGCTGCATGGGACCAAGCGTTTCATTGCCTAGTTTATTCTCTGCTCGACCTTGAGTTTGCCAAAGAGCAGCTGTGGCTTCTTCTCTTCGATCAGTTCCAACATCCTAATGGGCAAATCCCTTCTTATGAATGGGAATTTTCCGATGTCAATCCCCCGGTCCAAGCCTGGGCTGCGCTCCACCTTTTTGAGACGGAGAAGAAGAAAACGGGAAAAGGCGATTTTGCTTTTCTCGAGAGATGTTTTCATAAGCTGTTAATCAATTTCGCCTGGTGGGTCAATAAAGTTGACAGTCAAGGGAACAATGTTTTTGAGGGGGGATTTTTGGGGATGGACAACATTAGTGTTGTCGATCGCTCTATCAAAATGGCGGAGGGGATCAAGCTTCAGCAATCGGATGGAACAGGATGGATGGCCCTTTTTTGTCTGAATTTAATGCGCATCGCCCTGAAGCTTTCAACAGAAAACCGCACTTATGAGTCATTGGCGACGAAGTTTTTTGAGCATTACGTCTATATTGCGCATGCTCTCAAAAAAAGAGGGAATACAAACTATGCTCTTTGGAGCAATAGCGATGGCTTTTTTTACGATGTTCTCACCTATCCTGATGGCAAATTTGATAAATTCCGAGTTCGCTCGATGGTCGGCATCATTCCTCTTTATGCGATTGATTTGCTCGAGGAGTGTGAAATTGATTCTTTCCCCGAGTTCAAAAAGAATTTCCTTTGGTTCCTTCAGAATCGGCAGGATCTTGTGTCCCATTGCATTATTCCGATTCAACGCGGCGAGAAGACCCATTATATTTTGACGGTGATGAACCCAGATCAACTAAAAAGTGTATTGCGCTATGTATGGGATCCTGACGAATTTCGTTCTGATTTCGGATTTCGCTCTCTTTCTAAATTCCATGCAGACTATCCTTTTGTTTTCCAAAATAGAAAAATTGGTTATGAGCCTGCTGAATCGGTTGAGAAAATTAAAGGGGGAAACTCAAATTGGCGCGGACCCATTTGGATGCCTGCTAATTATATGTTGATTGATGCACTAAAGACCATTCACTCAGTATCTAAAGATCAGATAACGGTTCAAGTTGCAAAAGAGGACCCTGTGAATACCGGAGAGATGGCTGAGCTCTTTTCCTCCAGGCTGATCTCTCTATTCAAAAAAGATGCGACTGGTTTCAGACCTTATATGGGGCCGAATTTTCCATTCAAGCAAGATCCCCACTGGACAAATTATCTCTCTTTTTACGAGTATTACAATCCTGAAACGGGGCAGGGGCTGGGAGCATCGCATCAGACAGGTTGGAGCGCCCTTGTCGCTAATTTGATCGATGAATATATAAAATAATGATGAACAAAGCTTTATTTTTTCTTCTGATGATTTTGACTGCCTGCCAGTCTACTACGCCGGCTGGCCGCGATCCGGCCCAGACCGATCAAGGATTTTCCGGTCATGTTTTCCGCATGAACATGAAGGACGAGCCGCAAACGCTTGATCCTCGGAAGGCGCGCGATTTAAATGCCATCAACTTGATGAAAATGCTGTTTGAAGGGTTGACGCGGATCAATCAACATGGAGAGGTGGAGCTGGCGCTTGCAGAGAGGGTCGATATCTCTGAAGATCTGACTGTTTTCACATTTTATCTTAAAGAGGCGTTCTGGACAAACGGCGATCCGGTCACCGCAGAAGATTTTGCCTATGCTTGGAAAACCTGTCTAAGCCCTGAGTTTCCCTCCGATGTCGCATTTCAGATGTATCCGATTAAAAATGGGAAATTGGCTAAAGAGGGGCAAGTTTCCCTTGAAGAGATCGGGATCTCTGTTATGGATTCAAAAACGCTCAAGGTGGAATTGGAAACGCCAATCCCTTATTTTTTAAATCTTTTGAGTTCTCCTCCTTTTTTTCCCGTTCGCCATGAGATCGATCAGCTGCATCCTCATTGGGCCGACCAGATCGATGATTTTGTCTCTAATGGGC
>CAZEYJ010000153.1:0-2749 GCA_964516795.1 uncultured bacterium | reverse complement strand
CTAATCTTTCTCTGCAGTGCTGCTGCATATACTTCTCAGTCGTTTCATCGGTGAAAAAGAACTTCAAGAGGAACTCTTCCCGATGCCAATCGAGTTCAGGAGGTTTTTTGAACCACTCCAAAAAAGCGGCTCTTCCCGCAGGAGTGATCGTGAAAATCTCCTTTTTCCTCTTGCCGACTTGAGCAGTTTCTGAAGAAACGAGTCCTTCTTTTGCCAGCAACTTAAGGGTGGGGTAAATTGAGGCATCCGACTCTTTCCAAAAGTTATTGGTCGATTGCTCGATCATCTCGCCGATTTCATAACCGGACATCGAGTCGTTCAAAAGGAAGCCCAAAATCACAAATCGGGTTTTCTTTTCTTTTGCCATAGCCCTTAAATATACCTAATGATTAGGCATTTTAGGAGAGATATCCATATTAAGTCAATAATCTAGCTGGACATATTTAGTACGTATACGTATAATCTGAGATCACAACCTCAACCAGGAGACAATCTGATGTTCACTCCCCATTTAGGCTTTGTCCTTCTTTTCGTTTCCAATCCACAAACAAGCAGCCTCTTTTATCAAGAACTATTTGGAATTAAACCGATCGAAGAGTCCCCTACCTTTGTCCTATTTGCCTTGGCCAATGGTGTCATGCTCGGCCTTTGGTCCAAATATACCGCTGAGCCTCGCGTCGAAGTTCCTCCCGGCGCGCTGGAAATTTGCTTTCCGGTAAAAGAAGTCGACGCTTTATACGAAGAATGGGGCAAAAAACAGGTGACCGTCGCGCAAAAACCAACCGACATGGATTTCGGAAGGACGTTTGTCGTTCTCGATCCGGACGGGCACCGGATCAGGGCCTATCGCTTATTTGAGGCGCAACAATGAACAAGCAGCTCGATTTTGAAAGGATCAGCGTCCACGAAGGGCCTAAACAAAGCCCCGGCTTCCTCTTATGGCATATCAGCACCGCATGGCGCAGCGCAATCGAGGAGGTCCTTAAAACATGGGGATTGACCCATCCCCAATTTGTCGTTCTGGCAACAACGGGCTGGCTGACCCGAAATGGAGAACGGGTCGCTCAAATCGCTATTGGAAACATGGCAGGGTTGGACCCCAACACCAACTCTCAAGTGATCAAAGGGCTCGAACAAAAGGGGCTCATCAAAAGAGAGCCCTCTTCCGACGGACGCGCCAAGAATGTCACTTTAACACTCCAGGGATCGCGAATCCTCAGCCTCGCCTTGCCTGCAGTCGAACAGGCAGACGCTCAATTTTTCAGCGGGCTGACAGAAAAAGAAGCGGGCTCTTGTCTTGAAATCTTCCAAAAGCTTACCTACCTAAAAAACTTGGAGAGCGAGAAAAGCTGATTCTTCAAGTTGTTTTAACATATACCGAAACAACCTGAAAAATCGGAAATACGGCTAGAAGACTCTTCAATATGTTGATCTGATCCAAAGGGACGGTGTTCATAGACGCGGCCCGAGGATCAGATCAACATATTGAAAAAAGCCGACGCAGCTGGAAACCGATTCTTCAGATTCCTTCGGTATAAAGCCAGCGCTCCCCTTCTTTAAAAAAGCGGCTCTTTTCTGTGAATGAGGCATCGATGCCGTTCTGCTCGAGATGGGCAGTAAAAGCCACATAGGCTTCGCTGGGGCCATCTAGGAAAGTATGGATCGTCAGGCCTAAAAAGCGGGTCTGATTCGAGAAAGCTAAGATCTCTTGCTTCCACTGCTCTGTGGGTGCAGAATAATCGGGATTGCTCGGGTGGGTGGTCGCGATGATATAATCGGCGAGCCCCAAGGCATACGCCGCATAGCGCGAGCGCATCAAGAGAAGAGCATTTTCAGGCAATTTGCCCTCATGATAGGGCTTGCAGCAGTCCCGATACCACTTGCCGCTATGGCAAGGACACAGCTTTTTAGTCATAAAAAAATTTAACTTGGATTATTGTAAGCTGATTTTTGATTCTTTATTCGCAAACTGTCTCTTAGCAACCGGCAATCGCTTTGCTGTGAACTTGAGCCAGGATTTGTCTGGGCTGGGGGCAACTTGGCGCGTGTCCAACTTCTTGACGACCTCCAAAGGCTCGAAAAGTCCTTTGAGATACGGCCCTAACGTGGCTTCGTCCATGTCAAAAAAGATCCGGTTGTCGGCCTGGCGCATCGAGTTTCCATATTTGAAGGAAGCGTACAAGATCCCCGAGGGGCGCAACGCTTTATGGAACTTTTCAAAGATCCCTCTTAAATCCTCATAGGGAGTGTGCAGCAAGGAGGCATTGGCCCAAATGCCGTCAAACTCATTGCAAAAGTCGATCTCGTGAAAAAAGAGATGCTGCGCGTCTTTTCCCATCAGGTCGGAGGCCATTTTCACCATTTCGACCGATGCGTCGAAGGCGACGACATCATACCCCTTGCTCAAGAAAAACCGGGCATCCCGCCCGACGCCGCACCCGGCATCTAAAATGCGACCTTTGGGGGGCAGATGCTTCAAAAACATCTCATAGGTATCCCGCTGATCGGAATTGATGGTCCTATCATAAAAAGCCTGCGAGTTTTGATTGTAATAATCGATCGAGTCCATTTCCCTTAGATGTTTAGTCCCAGTGTATGATAGAGTGGATTAATTCTAAATCTTTTTGGCTCTTTTTGCCAGCTTTTGATGATATACTCATACGGCGTCAGGCCCTTTAGAGCTTTTAACCTTTTCGCAAAGTTGTAGGCATTTAAGAAGTTATATAAGTGCTCTTTCAGCTGATGATGA
>CAZEYJ010000152.1:0-2299 GCA_964516795.1 uncultured bacterium | reverse complement strand
AATAACTTAGCCTCCTACTCAGAAAAACAGATGCAGCGGGTCCGCGGCAAAGAGATCGGAATGATCTTCCAAGACCCGATGACATCCCTCAATCCCACAATGCGCATCGGCAAGCAGATCGTCGAGGGCTACCTCCGGCATAATCCTGAAATCTCTTATAAATCCGCATGGACCTATGCGATCGAAATGCTCCAGATGGTCGGCATTCCCAGCCCCGAAGACCGGATGCTCGACTACCCCCACACTTTAAGCGGAGGGATGCGTCAGCGTGTCATGATCGCCATCGCGCTAGCCTGTAAACCTAAGCTCCTTCTGGCCGACGAACCGACAACGGCGCTCGATGTGACCATCCAAGCTCAAATCCTCGATCTGATGAAAGACATCCAACAAAAAACCCAGACGAGCATCATCCTCATCACCCATGATTTAAGTGTCGTCGCAAAATGCTGCGACAGGGTCCTTGTGATGTACGCCGGAAAAATTGTGGAATCGGCAACCGTCGACGAGCTCTTTGCCAATCCTCAGCATCCTTATACCCAGCGCCTCCTCCAAGCAATCCCCCGCCTGGATAAATGCAAGACAGACCCTCTGATCCCGATTGAAGGAACTCCCCCGAATTTAAGCCTGCCTCTCATCAGTTGCGGATTTTGCGCAAGATGTCCTAGTGCCATGAAGATCTGCAAAGAACAAGCTCCACCCCTGTTCGACCTTGGGAACCACCACCTAAGCGCCTGCTTTAAACATGACCCCCGGATGAACCGATGAACCCTTCCCCCCTTTTAGAAATCCAAAACCTCAAAAAAACCTATCGGGTCTCAGAACAAACGCTGACCGCCGTCAACTCCGTCTCCTTTGAAATTTTTTCGGGAGAGACCCTCGGCCTTGTCGGTGAAAGCGGGTGCGGCAAATCAACAACGGGCCGCTGCCTGCTGCGTCTCGAAGAACCCACATCGGGCAACATCCTATTTGAAGGGAGAAACCTCCTCAACTTCTCCTCCCAAGAGCTCTTTCAATTCCGCCGCCAAGCCCAGATCATCTTCCAAGACCCTTACGCCTCGCTCAACCCCCGAATGACAGCGCAAGACATCGTCGCAGAGCCGCTGAGGATCCACAAGACAATCGAAGACTCTAAAATCCCCCAAGCAGTCGCCCATCTGCTCGACCTCGTCGGCCTAAGCAAGACCGCTTTGTCCCGCTTTCCCCACGAATTCAGCGGAGGGCAGCGGCAAAGGCTAGGAATTGCCCGGGCCCTTGCCATCAAACCCCGCTTTGTCGTCTGCGACGAGCCGATCTCCGCACTCGACGTCTCCGTCCAAGCCCAAATCGTCAACCTCTTAAAAAACCTGCAAAAAGAACTCGGGCTCACTTACCTCTTCATCGCCCATGATCTGGCAATGGTCAAGTACATCTCCGACCGGGTTGCCGTCATGTACCTAGGGAACCTCGTCGAGCTCGCCCCTGCACAAGAACTTTACAGCCATCCGCAGCACCCCTATACGCAGGCTCTCCTCTCATCGATCGCCATTCCCGATCCAGCCATCGAAAGAAGCCGCACCCGTGTCCGCCTCCAGGGAGACCTGCCCAATCCCCTCAAGCTCGCCAAAGGATGCCCGTTTGCCTCCCGCTGCCCCATCGCCCAGCAGCTCTGCCGCGAAGAAACCCCAGCCCTCAAACAAATCGCCCCCGACCACATCGCCGCCTGCCACTTCTCCGGAAAACAATAACATCCTAAATCATTAAGCATAAGAAACAGACGCACCTCCTATTCGAGCTCCTCTTTGCAGAGGACAGAATTTATACCGAACGCGGTCTAAAACTTGGAATTTGGCAAAGTCCGGCGCCCAGAGTTTGAAGCAGCGAAGTGTCGACGAAGCAGCTCAACTTGAATAAGTTGGGCTGCGAAGAGACGAGAAAGTCTGGTAGACCTTCGCTGCGCACAGCAGGTGAAGAGCCCTTGGGCTCGAACTGGGATGCAAGCTTCAAAATCTGGGATGCCAGCGCGACCAAATTCCAAGTTTCAGGACGCGTTCGGTATAATGTGATGAAAAACAACCCGTTGAGCGTTAGTATAACGCTAGGTTTTTTTTCCAAGAGAGTCTCGAAAAAGGCACTGAGAATGGAAGCAAAAGGATCCATAGGTGCCTGCATTTGTTTTTAAGCACCAAAAAGTATGCACGATGGAGGACTTTCCACTAATCTTTATATAGATAATCTCATGACTGACATTTATACCGAACGTGTCTCAAAAATTGGATTTTCGGCTGCGCCAAAGCCTCGGGGTTGAAATTTTTCAGAGGGG
>CAZEYJ010000151.1:0-11628 GCA_964516795.1 uncultured bacterium | reverse complement strand
TACATCTCAACGATCTTCTCTTCAAGCCCGCCCCAAGGGTCGAGCTGAGACTGTCCGAAGACATGCTGTGTCTTCTCTTTCATCTGGTTCAAAGCAGAGCAGGTTTGGTCCAGCTCTTTGGTCAGTCTGCTGACCTGCTTGACAGATTGAACTGTATCAAGTTGGTTTTCAATGGTTTGTAAACGAGAATGCAACCCTTGAGAACCATGAAAAACAGCGAGATTAACTTTTATAGATCCCATAAAGTTATTCTTCTTTATTATATGTATTATAATTATATGGGCAATAATCCGCCCATACTTCAATTCTATCTGTTATATATATACCGTTCAATTATCAATCTTTTTTTTACCCTTTAAGTCATTCAGAAATAGGGGGTAAAAATAGGGAATAAAAAAAAGCTATGCCTAGATAAAGGCATAGCTTTTTTGGGATCTTGTGTAAATTAAAATAATTGCTTTATACCCCCCACAGCATTTGCAATTGCTCTTCGAGCTGAACGACAACAGCGAGCTTGAGCTCGGCAGGCGCAGAGAAGCCCTCTTGATTGCGCAGTGCGACACGGCCAAACTCTGCGTGGTTCATTGAAGAGGCATCAAATCCGGCTAGAAGGTAAGCATCGCATAGGGAATTCTGCAGAGAGTTTTCAAGATCAACATCGTTATAGTAATATCCCGGAAGTTCAGGATTGAGCCGGATCTCTTTAAGCTGGTCAAGCAGCATATTGAGGCTCTCGGTATTCCCGCTTTGAATCTCTTCTTTGATCCCGCTGAGAAGTGTTTTGACAAGAGCTCGATTGATCACTTCAGATCGCTCTTCTTGCGTCGCTGCACAGGCTTGCAGGTTAGCTGGAAAATCTCCGAAGAAAGCGACTCTGCCGTATTCGACGAATTCCTGGTATTTGCCATTCTGGCTGTGGAGTTGGTAGAGAAGCCCGTAGAGCATCCCGATTGTTTGCTGATCTGCATCTCCGATGAGCTGGGCTTGTTCGTGGAGTTGTTCCACATCATCAGTCAGGTTAGCTGCTTGCAGCCCTTTTAGCAAGATTGCCAAGGTTTTTGTCAGCTCGATCTTGCTCTGTGCCAAATCCCTGTTGATTTCTGCAAGCAAGCTGGCCGCCTGTGCCGCCTGTGCCGCCGAGTTTGCTTCAGACTGTTGTTCAGAAGAAATCTCCTGTACAAGACGCAGAGCTTCAGTCAGCTGACGTTGATCAGAACTGATTTGTGCCGATAGGCTCAAAGCTACAGCTAGAGCATCTTCAGTTGTGTCCGGCATTTCAGATGGTCCCTCTCCCATGGAGAGTTTCATTGCTTCCAGCATCTCTCTCATGCCTTCAGCTTTTCCTTCTTCTTGGGCAGCGTCAGCCGGGAAGGCAGCTTCGATTGCCTGCAGGCATAGCTCAGGAGAATTATGGTTCTCTAGGATGCTTCCTCTACCGGTATTGAGAAATCCAAAAGTTGACAATGGCAGTGGGCGAATGTGTGCAGCAACGCGCAATTCGTTTAATTTTGCGAAGAAAGCCTCGCGTATTTCTCTGGAAACCTGAGGAAATAGTGCTTTAAGGGTATCGTTGTCGCCGTCTTGCACAGCCTTCACAAGCGCTGCTTTTACCGGGGTGCTAGAGCGCGAGCTGTTTTCCAGCTCTTCTTGCATCCCAATGAGCATGTCGAGCTCACCGGAAATTCGTGCGGCTAAGCCTTGCAGTGCAGCGTGGTTTTCTTCTGAAATAAACACATGACCGGAATTGAAGTCGCTGATCTCGCCTAATAGAGGGAGCAGCGTTTGGAAGCGTCCGTGGAAATCCCCCGTTGAAGCGCCCTGCATTTCTTCGAGCTTTGTTTGAAAGTAGCGGACATGCAGCTGTTCTTTCTCTTCAAAAAACGATTTTACGTCAACAGCATCTTGTCCTGAAGCGTCAGCTGCCAGGTCGGTAGCGCGGCCAACGAGTGTCGACTCGAATTCATTAAGGATGTTTTTCAGGTTTTCAGATGAAACCGGCTGCCCTCGTTGGCAGAAGGTGTTGAAGATGCTTTGCGAATCGCGGAAGAGGTCTTGGATTTTTTCGAAAGCAGGTTTTTCTAGGACTTCATGTTCAGCCCGGTCCATCAAGGAGCTGCGGCGGATTTCTAATTCTTCGAGCTGGTCATTGATGTCGCGCAGGCTGCTGAGCAAATCATTGACAACTCTATCGGTAGCAGAAGCCGCTTCTTGCATGGTGCGTCCCTGTAGATCTTCATATGTAGCGCGAAGGGCGTCAATTTGACTTAAGCTCTCCAATCTGGTCGCAGTCTCGACAGATGGGTCAACGGTTGCTGAGTCTAACACAGCAATTTGTTCTTCTAGTTGTCGCAATCCTTGAGAAATAGAATTAGCCATAAAATTAATTCTCCTTAATTTTTATTTTAAAACTGATTTGTTCCTTAAAATATAATATCACGGATGATTCATTTGATCAATTATTGAATAAAAGTCTTTTATTTTAAAATTCTTTCTTAATAAGAAGGATGGAAGGGGCTGTTTCAGACCCCATTTTTCGATAGAAGGCGATATTCCATTCATTGGAGGAAGTGCCCTTTAAGTGGGAGAGGAGGGCCTGCTGCTCTTTTTTTCCTTCCTCATGCCCCGGATAGCAGGTGATGCAGATCAATCCGCCGGGAGAGAGGAGGGACATCGCTGCATTTAAGCTGTTTAAGGTGGCCTCTGTCATGGTTGTCAATTCTTTATTTCCACCCGGGAGATAGCCCAAGTTATAGACAATCAGTTGAACAGGCTTTTGGTAAGCTATTTTTGGAAAAGTTTCGTGGGATTGGTGAACGAGGTGGACTTGCTTTCTTTGCTCGCAGCTCAAGTGCTCTGATAGGAGGCGCTCAGAATGCTCGATAGCCTGTCTTTGAATGTCCAAGGCGAGCACCAATCCCGTCCCATCGATCAGCTGCGCCAACCTCAAGGTGTCCTTCCCGTTGCCGCAGGTTGCATCGATGAGGCAGCAGCCCGGCCGGACGACAGCCTTCCACTGCTCATAAGCAAAAGCCAAATGCGATGTAATAAGAGCAAATTCAACAATCTTCATCAGCCTTAAAATATAGCTGAAAGGAGCTTTTCTCATGTACTGAGAAAAGTTTGGAAGAAGAATTTCTTGCTTGGAATTCGAGATTGGATTAGGATGTTCATCATTAAAAATTGATCTGGGGTATTAGCTCAGTTGGTTAGAGCGCCACGTTGACATCGTGGAGGTCAGCTGTTCGAGTCAGCTATACCCCACCATTTATGAAACCAGAAAAATTCCATTCACTTGTTCCAGTTCGGCAAACCGCTGCAGAGCTTTTAGCGGCAGCAGCTGTTCAGCTTTTTCCTGACACCCTTCTTTTTCAAGGGCAGGGAACGGAACGGGTTTTCTTTTACGATTTTCTTTTTCCCTTCTCATTTCAAGCTGAATTTTTATTTAACTTGGAAGAAAAGATGCGGCAAATGGCCAAAGCGGACGATCCTATTAAAGTTTTAGAGATGATCCCGGGCAATGCCGCTGTTTTGCTTGAGCATGCGGGGCAACCCGTTTTAGCGGAGAAGGTGAGGGGAGTCGACAGCTCGCTTGTACAGATCGTTCAGATTGGAGAGGCAGTCGACTGGTGCGAGGAGCCGTTGGCAGAGCGGCTCAGTCCGGGAACGGCTTTTAAATTAGTCGAATACTTTCCTTTGCTAATAGGAGAGGAGACGTTGATCCGGATCGTCGGGATCCTTGAACCCGATAAAGAAACTCTTAAAAAAACTTTGAAAGCCGCGCCGTCTTATGCTAAGCGGAGCCACCTCAGTTTGGTCCAAGAGCTCGACTTGTTCATGCCGATGGAGGATTTGGGCGAGGGGCTTTGGTCTTGGCTGCCGAAGGCTGATGCGGTCAAGCAGAGGCTTGTCGATTGGTGGAGGGAAGAGCATTTAAAGCAAAATTTTGAGTTGATGACGACCCCTTCTTGCTTGCATGTCAGCGAAGATGAGGATCCCGGGTTCTATCTTAGGCGCACTCATACGGACTATTGGGAAAAGAGGGGAGCCCCCTCCCGGTTTAAAACCGCTGAGATCTCTTACTTGAGCGCGCTCGTGGGAAGAGAGTTGAAAAACGGCCTTTTTGAAAGCATCGGTTGGATTGCTGACCGGGCCCATGTATTCTTAACTGATGAAGAACTTTTTCAAGAATGCATTTCTTCCTTGCAATTCATCATTAAAATTCCTAAAATCCTAGGTTTTGAGTTTCAAACTGTTTTATACATAGGAAACGGTGGAACGCAAAAAAAAGACTCGAAAGAGGCTAGGATCTACCGCCTTCTTCAAGAAGTTTTGAAGGAAGCACGGCTTGAGTATTTCATTGTTCAAGACCCGATGTTGGAAAGGCAGACCCGCATTCAATTGCAGGTGCCCGATTCATTAGGCAGATGGTGGGATGGTCCCTTTTTAGAGATCGACGGTTCTGTAGAGGTAAAAGCGGGCTTCACAACTCTTGTGCGATCCGCCTTTCATTCTTTAGAGCGGTTGATCGCTTTGTGTGTAGAAAAAGATTGCGGCCGATGGCCTTTTTGGCTGGCCCCGGAGCAAGTGCGGATCATCCCGGTTAACCAACATTGCGATGAGTATGCACAAGCACTCCGGGACCGATTGCAAAAAGCGGGCATCCGCACCGGCATCGATAGACAAGCAGATGCTGTGAAAACGCGCTTGCATCGCTCCTTAGCTGAGCAGGTCCACTTTGCGGTGTTGATCGGCCAGCATGAGGTGGATGGTTCTTGCGTCAGCTATCGGGCCCCTCACACTTCCAATAATGAAAAAATGGGAGTGGAAGAGTTTATAAACAAGATGAGAGAATTGAACGGGAGTAAAGACTCTGAACTTGAGAATTAATCGCGAAATTCGAGTACCGAAAGTGCGTGTCATCGATGAAGATGGCAGTCAGGCTGGAGTGTTGACACTGTTAGAGGCCCTCACTCGAGCAGAGCAGTTCGGATTGGACCTGGTGGAGATCGCTCCCAATGCGGAACCTCCTGTTTGTAAGATCATTGATTACGGCAAATACCGTTATCAGTTGACCAAGAAAGAGAAGGAACAGAAAAAATCGCAGCATCAGGTAAAGGTTAAGGAAGTCAAACTGAAACCTAACACCGATGAGCACGATGTCCAGGTGAAGATGCGGCATGCCCGCGAGTTCATCTCAAAGGGCAACAAAGTGCGCGTGACCTGTGTTTTCCGAGGACGGGAGATGCTCCATTCTGAGTATGGGCGAAAACTGGTGCAGAAGTTTTGTGATGATCTGGCCGATATAGCGAGCCCGGAAGCGCCGCCTAAAATGCTAGGTCGCAATTTATCTGTTGTGTTAGCTCCCGGAGCTAAGAAAAAACCGAATACTTAACGAAGAGATGGTGGAACCCAGCCATCCCTTCAACATGTGTGGAGAATGATTGTGCCTAAAATGAAAACGCGAAAAGCTGTGAAAGCAAGATTTAAAGTGACAGGAACAGGCAAGTTGGTTCGCAGCCGGCCAGGCCGACGTCACATTTTAACGAAAAAAGCCTCCAAACGTAAGCGTCATCTGAAAAAGCAGACGCTGGTGGATAAAGGCCAAACAAAAATGTATGCCCGATTAATGGGTGTTGAATAATTTAAGATAATTGGAGAACTACCATGGTAAGAGTCACAAACGCAGTGGCTAGAAACCGGTCGCGCAAACGTCTGATGAAGCGTGCAAAAGGATTTGTCGGCGATCGAAAGAATCATAAGAGATTGACCTTGGATGCTGTGCTCTCAGCCCTAGCATTCAACTATCGCCATCGCAAACAGCGCAAGCGGGATTTCCGCAGCCTGTGGATCATGAGGATCGGTGTTGGAGCTAAAATCAATGGGATGTCTTACAGCAAGCTCATCGATGGACTGCACAAGGCAGGATGCGCCATTAACCGCAAAATGCTGTCCGATATGGCCATCCGAGATCCTAACAGCTTTTCAGCTGTCGCAGGAACAGCTAAGCAAGCATTGGCTTAAGCTCAAGCTCGCTTAGGTTCACATCAATAACTTTTGTCCAGAGCTGCAGCTCTGGACAAAAGATCCCGCCAGTTCTTCTTTTAAGAGTCTCTAAACTTAAGAGGTATTTCGTGCATCAACGGATCGCTTCTCTCCGCAGCCAATTTCAAGATGATCTTAAACAAGTCAAATTGAGCAAAGATGTTGAACAGCTCAAGGTCAAATATTTAGGAAGAAAAGGTCCAGTCCAAGATCTGATGCTCCATCTCAAAGAGGCTCCCTCAGAAGAAAGGCCCCAATTAGGCAAGCTGATCAATGAGCTGAAAGAGGAGTTTGCCGTCCTGTGCGAGCGCGCCCTGATCAGTTACGCCCAAATCGAACAAGCGGAGCAGATCGCTCAGGAGAAGATCGATGTCTCTTTGCCGGGGCGCCGCCGCTATTTAGGCCGCCAGCACCCTTTGTCCTTAATGATGGATGAGATGATCGATATTTTTTCCGGAATGGGCTTCTCTGTCCAATATGGCCCTGATATCGATTCTGATTATTACAATTATGAAGGGTTGAATTTTCCGCCCGACCATCCTGCCCGGGATATGCAGGACACTTTCTATATCACTCCGACGATGCTCCTCCGCTCCCATACGTCGAACACCCAATTGCGGGTGATGGAGGGCCACCGCCCGCCGATACGCATCATTGCTCCCGGCACAGTTTATCGCAATGAGACGATTAGCGCCCGCTCCCATGTCTTTTTCCACCAGATTGAAGGCCTTTACATCGATAAAGGGGTCAGTTTTGCCGATCTATTTGCTACAATGGAAGAATTTTGGAATAAAGTATTCCGGACACAAGTTAAGATCCGCTTTAGACCGAGTTATTTTCCTTTTGTCGAGCCTGGGATGGAAGTTGATATCGGCTGCATTGCCTGTCAGCAGCAAGGCTGCCGTTTGTGCAAGTTCACCGGATGGCTTGAAGTTGCAGGAGCCGGCATGGTCCATCCCGAGGTGTTGAAGAACGGGGGGATCGATCCGGAGGTCTATTCAGGGTTTGCTTGGGGGCTTGGCATCGAGCGCTCAGCGATGCTCCGCTATGGAATTAACGATATTCGGATGTTTACAGAAAACGATCAGCGTTTTCTTGAGCAAATATAGTCTTTGATATATACGGATTTTATAAAGAGAGGGAACATGAACCAGATTACGATTGCAGGACATTTAGGCGCCGATCCAGAAGTGCGCTTCACATCTTCAGGACAAAAAGTCACGACGCTCCGCGTTGCAGCAAGAGCGCGCCGCGGTGCCAAAGATGAGACGATTTGGTGGAAAGTGACCGTGTGGGGAGAACAGTTTGATAAAATGATCGCCTACTTTAAAAAAGGAAGTCCGATCATCGTCGTCGGCGAGCTTAGCAAGCCTGAGATCTTTACAGACCGTGAAGGCCGTCCTCAAGTTTCTATGAACATCACCGCTTTGAACCTGCTCTTCAGCCCATTTGGAAGACCAGACCAAGGTGGAGCTGCTTCAGGAGGCGCAGGGGAATCCCATGCTCAACCGGAAATGGCCCATGCTGCGATGGCCCATGCAGGAGCTCACGAGTCGACCGCATACGGTCAAGGAAAAGTCGATTCATCGTTTAATGAAGATGAAATTCCCTTTTAATGGTGGTCATGCAAACCCATTCGATTGAAAAAAGCAGTCAACGCAAAACAGCTGATGTGGTCGTCGTTCCTTTTTGGAGCGAAAAGCAAAAGGCTGTGCCCGCTTGCGATGCCAAAGAGTTTGCCAAGTGGTTCAATCAGCCTCTTAAGGCAGGCGACTTTCGTGGTAAAGAAGGGGAGACCCTCCTTCTTTACCGGCCATCGGGCAAAGAGAAAAGGATCTTGCTGCTCGGGCTGGGAAATCATGGGACCTGTTTGCCCGATACGCTCAGAAGGGCCTATGCCTCAAGCGTTAAAGCGATCAAAGCCAAAAAGTTCAAGACGGTCAATTTTTTGCTCCCTCAGACCAAGTTGATTGCCGAGGAGATCGGAAGTCGCTCTGCTTTTGAAGGGGTGATGCTTTCCCACTATGCGTTTATCATGCTCAAGGGAGATTCCCTCGTCGAAGACAACCATGCGGAGATTGTTAAAGCCACCTTTATCGGCGGCGGAAAAGAAGCGGCCAAAGAGCTGAAAAAAGCGGAAGCGATCATTGATTCCGTCAATTTTGCACGCGACCTAGTCAATGGCAACGCAGATGAAGTGACATCGGAATCCCTTTCCGCTTTTGCGCGCGGGCTGGAAGAGGAGTATTCTTCTATAAAGACCACTGTGCTCGGTAAAGCCGCTCTTGAAAAAGAAGAGATGGGGCTGATGCTTGCCGTCAACCGCGGGGCAATCAGAGAGCCGGCGCTTATTGTGATGCAGTATTGCGGCGATCCCCATTCCAAAGACTGGACGGCGATTGTCGGCAAAGGGATCACCTATGATACGGGAGGGCTGAACATGAAGCCCACCGGCAGCATGGAAACGATGAAATGCGATATGGCTGGCGCAGCTGCAACATTGGGGATTGTTCGGGCGGCAGCTAAGTTGAAGCTTAAACGAAATATCGTCGCAGCCCTTGCCGTTGCGGAAAATGCGGTCGGGCCTAATAGTTATAAGCCCGGCGATGTATTCCGAAGCCATGCTGGGAAAACTGTGGAGATCACGAACACCGATGCAGAAGGGCGCCTTGTGCTAGCAGATGCCTTTTCTTACGTCCAGAAACATTATCATCCTTCCCGGTTGATCGACATGGCCACATTGACCGGCGCGATCGTGATTGCTCTTGGAGAGGATGCCTCCGGTCTTTTTTGTAATGACGATGCTTTGGCCAAACAACTCTGTAAAGCAGGGGAGAGGACCCATGAGCGGGTTTGGCGGATGCCACTTTATCCTGAACATAAAGAGATGTTGAAATCGAGCATCGCCGATATGAAGAACTCGGCGGGGAAAAAAGCCTCGTCCTGCTCAGCTGCTGCTTTTTTGCAACAGTTCATCAATGATATTCCTTGGGCCCATCTCGATATTGCAGGAACAGCCTATTTGTCTGATCTTAAAGGGTATTACACTTCGCCGGCAACCGGCGTCGGAGTGCGCCTCTTGCTCGATTTTCTCGAACATCTCAATCTTGATGTGAAGAAAAAGGGAGCGAAAAGCTGAACGCGATCGCAGTGACGGTCACCGCTTCTGAAGAGGGGGCGACCCTCCTCTCCTTTCTTCGACGCCATTGTCCCCAAGCTCCTTCTGTCAAGGCGATCAAACGCGCCATCGATGGGAAGTATTGCCGTGTCAATGGCCGTGTTGAGACTTTTTCTTCCCATCCGCTGAGGAAAGGAGACCGGGTCCATCTCGATCTTTCTGGAGTTCTCCTTCAGAAAAAAACTCAGCAGCCGTTGCTCAAAGTCCTCTTTGAGGACGAGGTCTTGCTCATTTGCAATAAGCCTCCCGGTCTCGTCTGTGATAATGCCAGCATCAATCAGGCGCTGCCCCAGCACTTAGGCAACCTCCAGCTCATCCATCGCCTCGATAAAGAAACATCGGGCGCCTTGATGATCGCTAAAGAGCCGGCTATGAAAGAGAAGATGATCGCCCTTTTTAAAGAACACCAAGTCCACAAGCAGTATTTGGCCTTGGTCGATGGAGCAGTAAAACAAAAAAGTGGAAAGATCGATAATTATCTCGGCAAGAAAGGCTCTTACCAAGGGCAGACGATCTATGGGGTCGTTACTCCGGGCAAGGGCGAGCGCGCCGTGACGTTATGGAAATGTTTGAAAAAAGGCCCAACATCAACTTTACTGCTCGCAGAGCCCGTAACGGGAAGGACCCACCAGCTGCGCGTCCATTTCAGCCATATCGGCCACCCCATTTTAGGCGATTACCAGTATGGCAAAGCCTTTAAGTGCAAACTCGATCCCAAACGCCATCTTCTCCATGCCTATTCGATCCGCTTTACCCATCCTTTAAGCCACCAAGAAATCGAGGTTATCGCCCCCGCTCCCTCTGATTTTAAGTCAGCTCTTTAGAGGAAGTTGCAAAACTCCGATTTCGTGCCAAATTTGTGCTTTTTTTCAGGGTTAAGATTGTGCGCAAGTCGCCTACTCTCAATCGAGTATGTCAAATTGCGCACAATCTAAACCCTGAAAAAAATCACCGGTTTTTTTTCGCAAAAGCATGTTTTGCAGATCCCTCTTTAGCTTGGTTTTTTTTGTGGATTTAGCTATGATTTTGGTCATATGCAATCTATTTTACTTGTCCGCACTTCCGCTATCGGCGATGTCGTTCAGACCTTCCCCGTCATTGAGTACCTCCGGGCAAAATTCCCTCAAGCCAAAATTGATTGGGTCGCCGAGAAGGGGATCGCACCCCTGTTGAGGCAACTGGCCTCTGAAGGGAAGCCTTTGATCGATCAGGTCATTGAAATCGATCCTAAACAGTGGTTCAAGTCGATTTGGACCCAAGAGGCTCGAGGGCAGCTCAAGACCTGTGTCGAAACGCTTCAGGCTGGCCGCTATGACCTTGTATTTGATCTGCAAGGGAATACGAAATCGGCGTTTGTCACAATGATCGCAAAAGCCAAGGAGAAGGTCGGCTTTGGGTGGGGATCTGTCCGGGAAAAGACAAATCTGATTGCCACAACTCAACGGTTTGATTTTCCGTTAGATCTCAATATTCGGGAAAAATATTTAAAGCTGGTCCAAGCCTATTACGGGGATGATCAGCCCTTTGTCAGCCGTGGAGTTGCCTTTAACTTGCTCCCTTCTGAAGCTGCGCGTTTAGAACACCTGCTCCAAGATCCTCTCATGCACCAGCCTTTGAAGTTGATGGTTGCCGTCGGCTCGAAATGGAAGAACAAAAAGATGAGCGATGAGACCCTCGCCGCTTTGTTAAAAAAAGCCCAACAAGAGACGGGAGCAGCCCTTCTCATCATCTACGGGAACGCAGAGGAAAAAGCGGAGGCGGAGAGCTTGCTATCGCGCCTTGAAGGCCCGGCGGCTGCGATTGGGGAGCTTACATTGCCTCTATGGCAGACGTTGATGCGGCATGTCGATGGGATCATCGCCGTCGATTCCGCCGCTTTGCATTTTGCAGGAACGACTGCAACGCCAAGTTTTAGTCTATTTGGGCCTACTTCCGCTGCAATTTTTAAGCCTGTCGGCCAGCAGCATCATACCTATCAAGGTTCCTGCCCTTATGGCAGGACGTTCCATAAACAGTGCCCCATTTTGCGCACTTGTTCCACTGGCGCCTGCATAAAGGGGCTCAGTTCCAATGAGCTTGAAAAGCCCTTTAAAGCGTGGCTTGAAGAACTGATACCAAAGGATTAAAGGGATTCCAATGGTCTTTTAATTTTTCATAAGGAATTTTAATTATTGGCGGGCTATCAGTACCTCCTGCGACAGTGTAAGGTTGAAAAATAATCCAAAAACTCGACGAAATCCAAATCCGCAGACAGTCTCTTAGGGTCTTTTCCTACGAGACGATATTTTTCCAAGATAGGTATACCGAAACAACTTGAAGAATCGGAAAGTCGGCTAGAAGGCTCTTCAATCTTTTGATCTGACCCGAAGGGACAGTGTTCATAGACACGACCCGAGGATCAGATCAAA
>CAZEYJ010000150.1:0-17016 GCA_964516795.1 uncultured bacterium | reverse complement strand
CTCCCAAGCTCCCCTCTTTCAAACACCCCATCCAGATCTTTCAGTACACCGAGCTTATACCGAAATAACAACTTTCTAAGAATTCTTATGTCGCAACCGGCTCCATATTTCCAATTGATCAAGGGTCACACCTAAACCGGCTAATCTGCTTTCATCCATTTGCTCAAGGTCTTCCATCACATCTTCAATAAACTCACTGCGAACGCCTGTCGGCACAAACTCACCTGCCTTTTCCACGACATATGCTGCCAAACCATCTCCGACTACTTTCTGTAGAATCACTTCTCTTACTAGAGCTCTTCTCTGTTGGCGGTAACGCACACGGATTTCATCAAAGCCCATCGCCTTCACCGTTGAATCATAAGCGGCGCAGGTACGCAAATAAGAATAGAAATAAAGATCGACAAGAGGCTGGACATTCTGCAATTCATAAATAGCAATGACTGCAGATATATAGTCGTCAACTTGGATATCATTAAATGCCAAAGGCACAAGATTCCCTTTGATCAATGGAATGTTTGCAGCAAGGCGTGCCGTTCGCTTATTGACATCGATAAAAGCTTGCAAATAACTTAGGTGAACCAATAAGAAAATGCTTTGCTCAAATGGATCTTTAATTAACGCGGCCTTTGCTGCAATTTTCTTCAGTTGCAGCTCTAATCTTCTTGGATCCTCATAGGGGTGGTATGTCGATCCACTAATACGCACACCGTGCCTGCGCACTTTGCCTGTTTCAAAAGACTCAACAAGACCCTCTGATAAGAGATAATGCAAAGTGCGGATGACATTGACACTGACCTCTACCATTCGCGCATTATCAACAAGATATCTGATCGCCTCTTTATGATTAAGGATCATTACTTTCTCCTCGTCAAGCTTTCCTAAAGCGGTATCCCCATGAAGCAGCAAACGCTCCGTATCAAGACGCGAATAGGTGTTTCCCTCTAAACGAGAAGAGTTATAAGACAGGTCGATGATCAATCGATTAAAGATCTGATAAGCATAGGTCCCAGCCGGATCGTACGCATTGGCACGCTGTCCTAATTCCAACAACTGTTTCCTTAACGCTGATCCAAGATAATAACTGGAGTTTGGCTTATAACTGTCAAACCAGTCTTCAGCATAGGTGATTGGCTGCCTCTCAAATAAAGGTCTTTTTATTGCCTGAATGGCTTCTAGGCTTGCAGAACTGAAACAACTGCCAATCTCATGGCTGATCTCTTGAGACCGCCCGACTGCAAGATATTTACTGCCTCGTTTTTGACCAATTTTCTTAACAGCTCTCTCGCGAACCAACAAACCTAACCATCGCCTAACAGAACGCTCTTTAAAACCCATCCCCTCTAATTTAGCTAGAAGCTCGGGCATGCTTACCGGCTCAGATTCTTGACCCAACCTCCTTAATATTAACATTTTATTATCTCTTAAGCTCATTTTACCCTCCTACATTCACTAATACGGCCATTTTAGCAGGAATACGGCCATTTTACTAGAAAAATTGGCCGTATTCACCCAAATACGGCCACTTTATAAGAAAAATTGGCCGTATCCGCTCAAATACGGCCATTTTACGGCCATCTTGACGAAAAAAAGGAGCTACCGCTAACCTCTTCCCTCCGATTAAAATATAGGGCTTTATGAGACAATTCACACTGGCTATCGGCGGTCTTATGCTAATAACTTCCCTTCTTAACTCAACAGAGAGCAAAGTCCACGATAGACCGTTTTTTCAAGCTAGCCAGAAACAACCTTACCATCTCTCGATAGGGGCTGTCCTTTTTGACCAAAATGGACGAATTGCCTGCCATCATTTTAAAGAGATTTTCGGTCACCAAGACATCTACATCTTAATGCGGGAAGCATGGAGGACAACGAAACTCCTCTAGAGACTGTATCAAGAGGGCTAAAAGAGGAGTTTGGCGCATCAGGACAACCGATTGCTTTCTTAGGCTGTTTGTCTGGGCTGCTTCCCGATTTCCACCTCACTTTCGAAAAAACAACCCTTTACGTCGCATGTCAGCTCATTCATTGGAATCCGGAAGAACGCGATCTAGCAGATCCAGAAGCGAGTAGCACAATCGAATGGCTCGAGCCCAATACGATCATTTCGCTCATGCAAGAACAAGGACGGCGCTTTCCAACCCGGATCGATGCCAATGAATCTGAAATAATTAAACGGGCCATCCCCTATATCTCCTCTGCTCTTGATCTGCCGGCTTCGGAAAACTTCAAAAATGATGAGCCATCAAGTTAATGTCATGGTGTCCAAATCCGCAACATCCGCCAATGAACTTTAAGCCATATTGCTTTCCGTTCTCGATGATCTTCTTTAACGAATCGATTTTTTTCGGCTCTGCTAATTCTTCTTCCATTTCATAAGAAGAAGGATCGGCATCGTATGAATTAGGATAGAAACCAATTAAACGCTTGATCACCGCTGCATTTTTACATAAAGCGATCACTCGATCAAAAGCGTAGGGAGAACAGCAATTCAAGGCAAATCCCTCGGCAAACCCATCGGTCTCACGGTCGATGCGCGCAATAGCAGATTCGACTGGTTCTCCATTCAATAATCGTCCTTCATGATTGACAATGAAGCTGACAATTACGGGGAGATGAAGCGCCTTGGCTGCTTGAGCAATCCCTAAAGCCTCCCTGTCTGTTCCGATAGTCTCATGCAAAACCACCACATCGGAAAACGATAATCCAAAACGTTTAAGGACCTCAATGCAAAGCGTATATTGGCATTCTGCAAAAAGGCGCGCCGCCTCTACATCTGGAGCAAGCTCCGGCCGATAGCAATCATTAGCGGGCCCAAGGCAAAGAGCAATCCGCTCAAAACTCTTTTCCCCTAAAGCAGTCAAAAGAGCTTCCAGATTGAGAGTTAACATCTCTTTGTAAAGCTCAACAAATCCTTCTTTTAATAAAGCACGGAGGAAAAAGGCGTTAACAGTGGGGAGCGTCGCCCCTGCATTCACATAACTTCTAGCGATCAACTCAACTGCATTGCGGTACAAACGCAGTTCTTTACGCTTAATAATCAATGGGCTTGAAGAAATTCCCAAGCTAGACAACACAGACCCGTAAGGGCCGAATAAAAGATGCATAGAACTCCTAAGGTTATAGAAAATGATGGAAGATAAGCGCTTAGGAGCGAAAACAGATCATGCTAAGAGTCTGTTGTTGAATTCAGTTTCTGTCGATTTTTCGGTTCTTTTGAGCCGATTTTTGACTTTTTTTCGGGGGCTAATAACACCATACCGAATATCACCCCCCCAAAAAAAGCCAAAAATCGGCTCAAAATAATCCAAAAACTCGATGAAACCTGTATTCAACAACAGACTCTAACGCGCCTAAGCGCATCGCATGGGCATAGAAAAACTAGGAATCCTTAGTAAAAAGAACATGACATCACCAGATCTGAATGACCAAATTTTATCAAAATTTGAAGTTTCTCTCAAGGAAAAGGAAAACTTGATCTATTAACCCAACTTGTCCCCTAACCTTCCTTAGACGCGATAGCGAGATGGACAACTTAGGTTATTACTTAAATTTTCGTCTTATTCGTGAGTTAAGATCGTTCTCAAGAAGTCGGGAAGAGGAACTGAGGTGCGCGTCTCCTTGTCGACCGCGACATGGATGATCTTTGCCGTTCCTACGTCCAATTGACGTTTAGGATCGACAAGACGATAAGAGAGAGTGACCGACTTGGTTCCTACCGCCTGCACGGTTAAATAGATTTCGAGCTCATCGCCTACCATGACAGGGGCCAAGTAATCAGCTTCCGCATGCACTACAGGAAGCAGATAGGGGGAATCGATGAGATGGCGCCATGAGATCTCGTGATGGCTCAAGAAATCCTCAAAGACCTCCAAAGCCATTTTCAGCTGTTCAGGAAAATAGAGCACTCCGGTTGCGTCTGTATCTTGCAAGCGGACCTTGCGGCGATGCATAAACTCTTTCATCTGCTCCTCCTCTAAAAGATCAATAAAAATTATAGCGGAAAACAGCTCTAATGGAAATTAAAAAATTGTCTGATGAATCAACCGGTCTCTTAGAATCCTCTCCAAAAAACGAACGGTGATTAAAATATTTTTTTTAATTTTTCGTTAATTCGCTTTTCTCTAAACAGCTCAAGATGAAAGAGTGTGTGTAATAAAAATTTTTATTTTCAGGTTGAATCAAGGGTTAAAGGAAGGTTGTAGGATTGTGGAAAATAGGGTAGGGTTCTATAATCCGTAGCTTTCTCACTAAGTAAATTCTCATATAATAGACGGGATGATCATGGATCAAAATCTCTTCAACCTAGTTGCGAACGAGGCCACTATTCTGCCCAGCGGAGAGCTGCCTATCGGCCCTTCTGACGCCGGATTGCGCATGAATCACGGCGATATCGCCGAATCGCTCTCAGCGCGCGGTCAGATGTGCCTTCTCAAGGGAGATCTCTATCATGGGCTGGAGTTGTTTGATTCTGCTGCAAAACTCGATCCTCAAAATCCCAAAATCCTTTACATGCAAGGACTATCGCTGTTTGAATACGGAAGCGAAGAGGGGCGTGAAAAGGCTCTGCGTCTCGCAGGGAAAAAGTTTAAAGCTGCCACGGCCCTGAATCCTCAGTATTTTGAAGCTTGGCAAGCTTGGGGAAGCGTGCTGTGCACCCTTGGCCTAGCTTTCCGCGAACACCATTATTTCCGAGACGCTTCAAAAAAACTCAAAAAAGCCCTACATCTTTCGGCCAATGAAAAACCTGAGACCCTTTCCGAATTGAACTGGGATATCGGGATCGTCTATTCCTATCTAGCAGAAAACTCAGGCGAAGCCCTCGATTTGCATCAAGCGATCGAAGCCTTTCAAAAAGCAAGCGCTCTCCAGCCTCCCCTTCCTTCCGATTTTTGGAAGGACTTTGGATCAGCCTGTTTAAAATTTGCTTCGCAGATCAATGACATCCGTTTTTATGTCAAAGCGATCACCTGCTTCAAACAGTCTGTGGCGCTTGAACCTTCTTGCGCTCAAGGGTGGGGCCTTCTAGCTAATGCAGTCCAAAAGCTCTATCAGCTCACGCACGATGAAGACCACTTCTCCCAGGCCAATGAGTGTTACACAACGGCAACGCAGCTGCAGCCTAATGAAGCAAGTTTCTGGCTTTGCTGGGCACAATTCCTTTGCGAATCGACCCGCCGCAATCCTGATGCCAAGCGTTTGCGCGCCTGCATTGAAAAATGCCACAGGGCTTACGCGATCGATCCTGACCAGCCCATGATTCAAACAATTTGGGCAGAAGCCTTAGCCCTCCTCGGCGAAACTACGGAACGGGTCGACCTCATTTTTGATGCGCACAATAAAGTATCAGACCTCACGGAAAGTTCAGAGGCCACTCCGGAAGCGTGGTTCGCGCATGGAGCTTGCCTGCTTTCAATGGCGCGCTACTTTAACGACGAAGACCACTACTACCAAGCGATCGAGAAATTCCAATGCGGGATTTCGCTCGACCGCACCTATCATCCCAACTGGCATGCGATAGCCGGAGCCTACGCCAAAATCGGAAGAGAGCAAGGCGATCCGGATAATTTAGAAAAATCGCTCCGTTTTTATCAGCGGGCCATCGATCTCAATCCCTCCAGTTTTTACATTGTCGATTATGCGATCGCCCTTTCCAAACTGGGACAAATGAACCAAGAGCAGACATACTTGGACGATGCCATTGCCAATTTCGAACGGGTGCTCGGGATGCAGCGCAATGCAATCTACCTCCATCCCGACTGGCTCTACCACTACGCTTGCACGCTGGACGCCCTTGGCGATTTCCACGATGAAGATTTTTACTACTTGAGAGCTATTGAAATTTTGACTCATGTACTGATGATCGACCCTGATTTCCACAAGGTGCACCACCGCCTCGCGCTGACCCTTTCCCATCTAGGAGAGCTCCGTGGAGAAACAGACAATTTTTACCGTGCCATCCACCACTTCCGCCTCAACTTAAGACACGACGAAGAAAATGACGCCGCAATCCTCGACTGGGCCATTACGCTAATTAATTTAGCTCAGCACACTCATGATTCGGCAGAGGCAGACCAATTCTATCGCGATGCAGAGCATAAGCTCATCACTGCAGCAAAACTAGGCAACCTCCAGGCCTACTACCACCTAAGCTGCCTCCATTCGCTGCTGCGCAACTACGATGTAGCAATGCACTATCTCAATAAGGCGGACAAATCGGACGCCTTGCCTCCAATGGAAGAGCTGCTCCACGATGAATGGCTCGACGGGCTCCGCTGCACGGGAGACTTCAGGGAATTCCTATCCCATCTCGAGCACCGCCCCAACTTGCAAGAAGAACGCTAGCAGCTATACCGAACGTGTTTCAAAAATCGGTTTTGGGCAACGCGAAAGCTCTCGCGGTTGAAATTGATCAGAGGAGGGCTGTATTATTGCAATACAGCCCTCCTCTGATCAATTTCAACCCCGAGGCTTTGGCGCAGCCGAAAATCCAATTTTTGAGACACGTTCGGTATATCTTTAAGAATTTTTAAGATTGGGTACTAGTGTAATTTCTATGGATCTGTTATGATCAATCCTTTTCATCTAATTCAAGGTTTTTTTCATGAACAGACGCTCTTTGATCTTTGTTCTTGCCCTTACGTTTGCACTTTTTTTCATTAACCAATGGTTCAATCCTAAGCAGAACCCAACATCTCAGCAACCTCCAATTTCGAAAAAAATTGAGGAGATGCAAGCTCCTGAATCAGAAGCGCTTACATCTGCAGCGCTGCCACTTAGCTCAAAAGAAGAGTTCTTCGTTCTGGAAAATGCCTATCAGCAGCTCGTTTTCTCCAATATCGGGGGCGCCCTTGCCGAAATCAACCTTCCACTGGCAAGCAAAGAGAACCCAAACAGTCCTGTCAGGCCCATCGGTTTTGATCGGGTGATGCTTAAAAATTTTCCATTTAATGACCGTTACCCATCAATGCCCTATCAGATCAACCGCGGGCAGGGAGTTGAATCGGTTGGATCGGGCGCATTAGGTGGCTACTATCCTCTTCTCAGACGCTCGATCATGAGCCCTCAAGGAGGTATCTCATTTCCAACGGCATCCCGCTATTATGCGCTCAACACCTTGGCGGACGACGACAGCTTAAGCAACCAGCTTTACCAAGTCACCCGGCTCGAGAAAAATTTGATCGAATTCGAGCTCTCTCAACCTCAGAGAAAAATTGTTAAAACGTACCGCTTCTCGAAAGATCCCGCCGAATCTCCTTATTGCGTCGAACTAACGGTCCGCATCGAGGGAGATGCAAAGAACGTTTGGCTAACATCCGGAGTCCCTGAAGTCGAGCTCATCTCAGGGAATCCAGCCCCAACATTAAAATATCGAATCATCCGCAGCAACCAAAAAGCAAGTGTAGAACAGCTCTCTTTGCCAAAAGAGGCAACAACGGTCAATTCGATCTACCCCGATTGGGTCTGTAACTCAAACGGCTTCATGGGACTGATCATCGATCCTTTAACGGAGATCGGAGCTGGGTTCCGAGCCAGCAAGGTCCAAGGCAATCTCGACCCGACCCGATTGACACTGGTCGATGCTGAATACCAACTCTACCCTGCTAACGACTACCCGGGATATGAACTGCAATTGCCTTTGCGTGCTCAGACTATGCAGTTTCTTGTCTATGCAGGCCCCTTTGAAGATGCGATTTTATCGTTAGTCGATAAGACCTACTCAGATCCGGCAACAGGCTACAATCCAAGCTATATCTCTGCCCTAAGCTTCCACGGCTGGTTCACATTCATCTCTGAACCGTTTGCCCGCTTCTTGTTCGTGCTGATGAAATTCTTCTATAAGATCACCTCTTCATGGGGAATTTCAATCATCCTGCTCACGATTGCGCTCAGGATCATGCTCTATCCTCTCAACGCTTGGTCGATTAAATCGACCTTAAAGATGCAAGAGATCGCGCCCAAAGTCGCTGTGATCCAGGAAAAGCACAAAAAAGATCCTAAGCGCGCTCAAGTCGAAGTCATGAACCTCTACAGGGAAAAAGGGGTCAATCCACTTAGCGGCTGCTTTCCCTTGCTGATCCAACTTCCCTTCTTGATTGGGATGTTCGATCTCTTAAAATCGATGTTCGAACTGCGCGGGGCTAGTTTTATCCCCGGCTGGATCGATAATTTAACTGCGCCGGACGTCCTCTTTGGCTGGAACTATCCAATTATTTTCTTTGGGACAGACTTCCACCTCCTTCCTTTCTTACTAGGCGGCGTAATGTGGATGCAGCAGCGCTTCAGCTCTTCTGCGCCAAAAGATCCTAAGCTGATGACAGACCAGCAAAAGCAACAGAAGATGATGGGCAACATCATGACGATTGTCTTTACGGTTATGTTCTACCACTTCCCTTCGGGATTGAACATCTACTGGCTCTCATCAATGGCCCTCGGCATCTTGCAACAATGGGTCATGAACCGTAAAATGGCCCAACAAAAGGTCATTGTTAAAACTTAGAGAAAAATGGCAAGCTCGTTTTCGTGAAGAACTTTGATTTTGAACAAAGCCGAACAACATGCAAGCATGGTTAGATTTTCTCAATGCTCAAGAAAAGCACCTTGGAAAAGAGGCTGTAAGCAGATGGCTAAAGCCTCTCAAGGTGCTCCACTTTGATTCTGGGAATCTCTACCTGGAAGCTAACAATTCCTTCCAGGTGCTTTGGTTTGAAGAACATGTCCGCCCCTTGATCAAAAAGGGGTTTGTGAACAACAACAACAGAAACATCAAAGTCCATATTTCCTGCTCAGAAGAAAACGCTCCGCCTCCTCTGAAGCAAGAAAAAAAAAGTGCACCTCAAGCCACCTTTTCCCTATCGCAAGACACACTGAACCCCCACTACACGATGGATCAGTTTGTCCCCGGAAAAAACAACGCGATTCCCTTTCAACTTCTCACTGAACTTACCCAATCGGCGACCAACCTGGGATCTCTCAATCCAATTGTCTTGCACGGGGCCTCAGGCACGGGAAAAACTCACCTGCTTATGGCCTTGACGCACGCTTTTCAAAAGAAAGGACTTAAGGCAATCTATGTGCGCACGGAGACCTTCACAGACCATGTTGTGAGCGCCATCAGAAACTCTGAAATGCAAACTTTCCGGGCCCATTATAGGAACACTGACATCCTTCTTTGCGACGACATCCATTTGCTAGCTAGACGGACAGCAACTCAGGAGGAGTTCTTTCACACATTTAATACGCTTCACATGAGCGGAAAACAACTGATCTTTTCTTCACACCTCCCCCCTTCTCTTCTTGAAGAAATCGAACCGCGCCTGATCAGCCGTTTTGAATGGGGCATTCAACTCCATTTGGACAAGCTGCAAAAAGAGGAGGCTAAAGAGGCTCTGATCAAACGGTGCGCTGAAATCGACTGCAGCCTGGACCCTGGAGCGATTGATTGCCTGATCGAAGCCTTTGGGTCTAGTTTGTCTTCAATTGATTGTGCTCTCAACGCTCTTATTTTACGCACTCATATGAGCGGCAAAAACATCAATGGCCCTCTTAGTCGCCAAGCTGTCGAAACACTTTTAAAAGACCTGATAGAAGAAAAGCAGCATCAAGCGCTGACCCCTCATCAGATCATTGCTGCTGCTGCATCCTATTTTGGGATTCGGACAGAGGATATTCTAGGAAAGTCGCATGCTCAAGAATTTGCCTTGCCAAGGCAAGTCGCCATGCATTTGTGCCGCGCAGAGCTTCAACTGCCTTTCATTAAAATCGGAACTATTTTCTCAAGAGACCATTCGACGGTCATGTCAAGTGTTAAAATGATTCAAAAACGCTTGGACCAGTTTGACGGAGATATCAACAGCGCTGTCACTGAAATCCGCAAGGCGCTAGAGAAAAATTAGAGCCTGAGCAATCGGAACTTTTTACAAAGAAACCCTGCCCCTCTAGCGCTCTGCATTTATGATCGTCCAACCGCGGGAGCTTTCACGTTAAAAATTACATCAAAGACTTTTTTTACGAACTACTAAGACGGGATAGTTTAAATCCGCGCTTCAAAAGAGGATCAGATAGATTGTGCAAATTAACAGGCTTGAATAAAAGCTGGCAATTTGCACAAAACCTTGCCTCAGGCAAATAGCAAGAAACCTGAGTTTTGTAATTTCTACTAGATCTTGATGTAGCGTTCGCCTGGTTTTCCACCGCCTGGAATTGGCTGGCCGCCTTTTTCTTTTGGAACATCGCGTCCTTCGCAAATGTTCTTGGCCCTTTCACGCCACTTCTCAACAGCCTCGACAAAAAGAGGTGCAAAACGGCGTAAAGAAGAAGGATCTGTACCGACCCCCATTTCCAAAACAGCATGCATAAGAATGAGTTCTTCCGGAACAGCAACGCCAATGCCTCCGCCGGCCATTTGACCGCCCAACATAGAGCCTTCCAGAAGAGCTTCATAAAGAGCAAGCTTGATCACTGCATCTTTGGGAAGTCCATCGAGGATTGGAGAATAGAGATAAAGCCGATCTGAATTAGGCTCATAGGTCAAATGCAATGAAAAGGTATTGTCGATACCTAGAATACAGGTGTGGTTTTCATCGAATGCCAATTCGAGGTTCAACTCCTTACCAAATTCTTTTAAGTTTGCCTTGGCATTTTCCAGTGACATGGATATATCCTCCTAAAAATATGTTCGAACTCTTGAGTTTAACTTGCGACGCATTTAGTAACGGTCAACGATAGCAGAATCTTTAAAAGATTCAAGAAAAAAACGTTTCGTTGTTCTTCTAAGAGAAGAAAATAGGGCAAACCTGAATTCGTTAGCACTCTCTAGGAGTCCGCGACCTTTTTCTCTCAATAAGCGCCATTCATTATTGTACTAGTAAAAAAACAAATTATCAAGAACTAAAGTTTTACTTTATCACATTCTTTCTATATATAAAAAAATGAATTGACAAAGAGCCCAAACACCCTGGTTTTCAACGGTTAAATCAGATGCCCCAATCCAAGACCTTCTCATGCACCAAAGGCCATTGCTTTCCCTTAGGGGTCAGCAAACAAGAAAACGGCCTTAATTTCAGCCTTTTCTCAGAACACGCCATCCAAGTCTCCTTATGTATCTTTCTCGCTGACAACCATGAACTTATCGCTGAAATCCCCCTCCATCCTAAGATCAATAGAACAGGTTATATCTGGCATATCCTCATCAAAAACCCTCCTTCAGAAGCACTCGAATACGGGTATCGGATCAGCGGCCCGACCGACGACCCTAAAATGCAGTTCAACCCCAAAATGATCCTCTCCGATCCTTATGCCAGAGCTTTAAACACTCCTCTAGAATGGGGCAAAGGAATAAGCAATCCCGATCAGCCGATCCCTTTAGGAAAAGTCATTACGGAAACCCCTTTCGATTGGGAAGAGGATTCCCCTCCCAACATCCCCACGAAAAACCTGATCATCTATGAGATGCATGTCCGCTCATTTACCCAGCACGCCTCCAGCAAAGTCAAATCTCCAGGAACGTTCCTTGGAATTTTAGAAAAAATCCCCTATCTGAAAAGTTTAGGGATCAACGCGATTGAGCTCATGCCAATCTTTGAGTTCAACGAATGTGAAATCGATGTCCAAAACCCCAAAACGCATGAGCAATTGAAAAACGTATGGGGATATTCAACGATTAATTTCTTTGCCCCGATGAACCGGTTTGCAGCCAATCCCGGATGGACAGCGGCCCTGGACGAGTTCCGCCAGCTAGTCAAAGAGCTTCACAAAAATCAGATCGAAGTGATTTTGGACGTGGTCTACAACCACACGGCGGAAGGAGGTGCCAAAGGCCCCTGTTTCTCCTTTAGAGGGATCGATAATTCGATCTATTATATGCTCAGTCCTAAAGGAGACTACCTCAACTTCTCGGGAACAGGCAATACCTTTAATTGCAACCATCCCGTCGTCGCCCAGCTCATCGTCGATTCCTTGCGCTACTGGGTCGCTGAAATGCATGTCGACGGATTCCGTTTTGATCTAGCTTCGATCTTGACCCGCTCTGAAAATGGAACTCCCCTCCCCAATCCATTTGTCATCGATGCGATCACCAACGATCCGATCCTGGCCAATGTCAAACTGATTGCAGAAGCATGGGATGCCGGAGGACTCTATCAAGTGGGCAGCTTCCCCGGCCAGGGAGAATGGTGCGAATGGAACGGAAGATATCGCGACACTGTCCGCAAGTTCATCAAAGGCACCGACGATACCTGCGGCGAATTTGCCTGGGTGATGTGCGGATCGCAGCATCTCTATGGACATGACAGGCGTCCTTATCACAGCATTAATTTCGTTACAGCCCATGACGGATACACCCTGCGCGACCTTGTCTGCTACCAAGAAAAACACAATGAAGAAAACGGAGAAGAGAACCGGGACGGCGCCAATGACAATGAAAGCTGGAACTGCGGAGCTGAAGGAGAGACTGAAGATCCCGGCATTACCGCCTTGCGCAACCGACAAATGCGCAACTTCCATATGGCCCTCATGCTGGCAATGGGCACTCCCATGCTCTTAATAGGCGATGAATACGGGCACACGCGCAAAGGCAACAACAATACCTGGTGCCAAGACAATGAATTGAATTGGTTTTTATGGAATGAATTGGAAAATAATAAAGGATTTGAAAGATTTTACCGCCTTCTGATCCACTTCCGGCACAACCACCCTCTCCTTAAACGCTCCAATTTTCTAAACGACAATGAGATCGCATGGCATGGCGAGCTTCCCTTAAAGCCCAATTGGGGAAAAGAAAACCGTTTCATCGCCTACACCTTAAAAAATCCAAGGACAAAAGAGCCTCTTTACATCGCCTTCAATGCCTTCTTTAAACCCATCCGTATTCAACTTCCCAATCCGCCCCAAGGGAAAAAGTGGTACCGGGTCGTCGACACTTCCCTTCCCTCTCCTCAAGACTTTGTCGAAGACCCTAAAACGGCGCCGATGCCGCTCAACTACGAAATGCAGGACCACTCCGCCCTCCTCATCAAAGCCTTGTGAGCATTTCCCGCACAGCGGGAAATGCTCTCTATTTACGGCTCTTTCTAAAAAAAGAGAGGTTTGTTATCGTGATGATAATTCGTCCAGTCAACTCTTAAAATCCATTTTGGAGGCTATACCTCATGTCCCGCCTAATGACCGCCGGCCTATTTCTCTCTTTGATTGCTACCGGCTGCAATGAATACCGCCCTGACCAAGAACAGCCGGTCTCTCATCAGGCCGCCAATCAGCTCAAACCGGTTGTTGCCATTGTTCCTATGATCGACAGCACGGATAACGATCTTTCCTGGAGCCTCTCTGATGAATTCACTTCTGCCATCGATCAGCGGCTAGCGCGCAATAATCACCTCTATCTCGTTGATCAAAACAAGATCGGCGCCGCCTTAAAAAAAATGAAAGGCCCCCAAAATCCATTTGGAGGAGATATTAGCTGGATCAAAAAAACATTCAACGATGAAGAATTCGTCGTCTTTTTAGAACTCGTCGAACATGAAGAAGTTTTTAGACAGGACAAGAAAAAACCTGTGGATAATACCTTGTGTTCCGCCGATCTAAATATGAGCGTCAGGATCCGCATCTTTGACTTAAGAGGAGAGCAGCCTCGAGTTGTCCTGCAGGAACTCGTCAACGACACCCATTTCGTTCCCCGTCAATTCACCCATGTGAATTTCTATCAAGCTTCCTGGGGCGATCAAACCTTTAATATTTCTCCCATGGGCCTAGCCCACGCCGAGTTCACAAAAGAGCTTTCAACTCGGATTGAAGACTATATCCTTCTTTCATCGCATTAATTGTCGGAGTATACATGCAGACTTCAGAAATTTATCTTGATTACATCGCTTGGATGATTTTCTTTAGTCTGCTTGCTCTTGGCGCGAATTGGATTGCAAGATCTAAAGGGTATTTCATCCTGCCCATCCGGCAGTCATCGGAAAAAACGCCCTTAAGCTTTAAATCGATCCTTCTTGTCTTCGGGACCTACCTGGGCATGACCATGGTCGTAGCAGTTCTTTTGCTCCATCTTGTCCAAGCGATTTATAGACTTTCGAACTCGACTCCTCCCGAGGCAGAGGCCGGAATGGTCCAATTGGGCGTTATTATCCTGACTATTCTGCTGTTCTTTTTATACACACAGACACTGGCCCCTTCTTTGCGCCAGCGCATTATCAAAGACAGGTCGATCCCCAATCCAAAAACCATTCTTGGAGATATGGGAATAGGAGTCGCCACCTGGGTGCTCGCTTTTCCCGTTGTCGTCGCCATCGGCCAGCTCATCGACCTGCTTCTTTATATCGCTGCCGAATACGAGAGTTATGAGCAAGTCGCTATCCGCTACCTAAAAACATCCCTTGCCTCCCCTCCTTTGCTGACCGTCGCTTTATTCATTATCCTCCTAGCTGCGCCGGCCATTGAAGAGTTCCTTTTCCGCGGCTTTCTACAGACCTATTTCAAGCGCTTCATGTCGGTCAAGTGGGCTATCTTCTGCTCCTCTCTTTGTTTTGCCCTATTCCACTTTTCTACAAGCCAAGGAATCGGCAATATCTCCTTGATCGCCTCTCTCTTTGCATTTGCCCTCTATCTCGGCTTTATCTATGAGCGGCAAGCTTCCCTTTTCGCTTCATTTGCTCTCCATGTCACATTCAATACAGCCAGCACGCTTAGGGTCCTTTTCTTTCCTGATTCGTAGTTCCTTTCTTGAAAAAATAAAAAAGTTATTTACACAAGAAACAAGATCGGTATATATTCCGAAGGTGGTTCATTAAGAGATGGACTCATTACTTGGGATGAGGGCATGCTGCATCGTTATTTAAAATTCCTATCCGCACTCTGTTTTTTTAGTTGTAGCTTGATGTGCGAAGCGGCAGAGCCTGACGATGTCGCCGAACTTGTTCGCGACCACACCCAATTTGCCGCTTCCCTTTACTCCTCTGTAAAGGCTTCTGCCTCCGCCAACATCATCTTTTCGCCTTACTCCATTTCCACTTCGCTTGCGATGGTCTTTTTAGGAGCAAAAGCAGATACTGCCGACGAAATGCAAAAGGTCCTGCATCTCACTATCGATAAAGACCAGCTGGCGCCGACTACGCTGGCTTTAAGCCAGCAATTGCTCCCCAAAGACCAAGACCCCCTCCAATACCAACTCAAATCTGTCAATGCGCTGTGGGCCGATCAACAGACCTTCATCCTATCAGATTATCAACACACGCTCGAAAGCGCTTTTAAAGCAAAGATCGATCGGATCAACTTCCAGAAATCGACACAAGCCGCAAACACAATCAACCAATGGATTTCAAGCCAAACAGCAGGAAAGATCACCAACCTCCTCCTCTCTTCTGATCTCGACAGCCTGACCCGCCTTGTTTTAACTAACGCCGTCTATTTTCAAGGAAGCTTTGTTTCTCCGTTTGATGAAAAACAAACTAGGATCGCACCATTTTATCCAACTCCAGACACCGTCTCTTCAGTCCCCATGATGCAGCAAACCCTATCGCTGCCCTATTTAGAAAACGATCTATTTCAAATGGCATGTCTTCCCTTTGCCAGTAAAACTGGGGCCAAAATGGCCCTTGCCATCTTCCTTCCGCGATCGACCGATAATTTGCCCCAGATCGAAAATGATCTGATCAACTCATTTGATGATTGGATCTCTTCTCTGCAGCAAAGCAAGATCGCGCTGCAACTGCCTAAGTTCACCATCAAAAAACGGCTTGACCTCAATCAAATCCTTCAACGGATGGGAATGAAGATCCCTTTTACAGTGCAGGCCGATTTCTCTGCCATCAATGGAGCCCTCGACCTCTATTTAAGCAAAGTCGTGCATGAGGCCCTGTTCGCCGTTGATGAAGCCGGTGTCGTTGCCGCAGCAGCGACAGCTGCCGGCATGAGCGTCAAATCGGCCCCGCCTGCACTAGCGCCTATTCCTTTTAATACCGACCATCCTTTTCTGTTCCTGATTGTCGAAATGACGACCCATGAGATCCTCTTTATGGGAAAATTCCAAGAACCCAAAGATGTGTTATGAAGCTTATGCCCTATCAAATCGACAGTTATGGAGCAAGCCATATTGGCAATGTCCGGTCTAATAATGAGGACGCCTTTGATCTTGTTTCTGATCAACACTTTTTTTCCCTAGCCGATGGGATGGGAGGGCATAAAGCCGGAGAGGTGGCCTCTTCAGAAGCCGTTAAGACCCTAAACCGCGCCATCCGCAAAGCTCCCCCATTCTCTTCCGTCGAAGAAGCCAGCCGCTATCTGCTTGCAGCAGTTGAAGAAGCAAATCGAAAAGTTTGGAGCCTTTCTTTAGAAGACCGCGCTTTTTCGGGGATGGGAACGACCTTAAGCTGTTTTCTGGTCCACGAAGACCATCTCATCTACGCCCATGTCGGCGACAGTCGCCTCTATCGCTTCCGCAAAGGACTGCAACAGCTGAGCAAAGACCACTCGCTCAGGGCCACCTTGCTTGAAGAAGAGGATATCGATCCTGAACTGCTCGATATGCCCGGATTCAAAAATGTCTTAACACGGGCTCTTGGGATCCAATCCCATGTCTTGCCCGATATCGGTGTCATCCCGATTCAAAATCAAGATATCTATTTACTCTGTTCTGATGGCCTGACCGACCTTGTTTCCGATGGAGAAATCGGTAAAATCCTCTCTTCGGAAAAAAACCTTCAACAGATGGGCGATTCCTTAATTTCTGCTGCATTAGAAAAAGGGGGAAATGATAATATTACCGTCTTATTGGTAAAAATATCGTTTTGAACAATGAAGCCCCAGATCTACCTTGATAACAACGCAACGACTCGCGTCGACCCCCGCGTAGCCGAAGCGGTTGCCGATGAATTGAGCGCTCCTCCATCAAATCCCTCAAGCGTTCACTATTTTGGGCAAGAGGCCAAAAAACGCCTCGTCCAAGCCCGCGAGACCATCGCCCGCTATCTAGGGGCTAAACCCCATGAGGTCATCTTCACCTCAGGGGGAACAGAATCA